>DAOVRZ010000120.1:0-16406 GCA_030627905.1 Halanaerobiales bacterium | reverse complement strand
TCAATGTTTGCTCGCCACACAGACTGTTCCGACCTTATAAATTCCTAGGTAATTTATAGGCCGCCGTGCCTTTTACTTCCAAGCATCATCGTGATTCGTTACCTCATCCCGCGTTGGATATGCTAGTCATCCGAATCGGCTAATTGATGACAGAGGACTTTCACCTCATAAGATTCTCAACCTTGACGGCCGCTCCCTTGTATATTCTGTGACCGTGAGGATAACACTTGGGAGATTAGCTATGGGGATAGTTGATCCACAATACAAAGTTCAAAGAAGAATTAAGTTATTTAGCCTTGCACTTCCTAATCAGGAACCCTGCAAGGTTTTTCTTTAACACAAAAGACCTTGACCCTCATCACATCAATGTTTGGCGGGAATATGTGGGAATCGAACCACAACGGAAACCCAGTGTCCGCTCATGCTAAGCCGGAGAATTGCTCGAGCTTTTTCGGTGATCATTACTTCACAAAAGTACTCCCACATTGTTGAAAGATCTTCTTCAGTTAGGGTTTCGTGTACTTTCTGACTTTTGTAGAACAGAGCGAAATCCATTAAGAATCGGAGTTTATTGACTAAAACTGTAGTCTTCCCTGTCCCCGCCACAGCCAAAATCAGCTCTGGTCGCGTAACCAATGATTTTCTTTTACAAGTTATGTGGTTACCATTCTATACATCTCCATGTCTTTTTGTTTACAATAAAAACTTCCTAGGTAGTATATTTTTCAAATATTACCTAGGAAGTTTATTACTCACTATTATCAGTTATTTGGTTATATATATTTTCTCCAAAATAATCAACTAAGAAAAAAGGGGATATTTGTGAAATTGATTGTTTATCTCTGCCAATACAAGACAGTTCTTTTTTTACATCAGAGCATCTTTCTATTAATATCTCAATAACCTCTGTTTGGAAATCATCTTCTTTTAGTTTTTTATATAATTGATATATCTCAGCCTTGAACGACAGAAAAATTATTTCCTTGTTTTCACTATTAAAAATTCATTTTTTAAATTATTTATTATTTGGTTTTCTGTCTTTTCACCTTCTGAAATAAAAACGATAATTTCCTTACTCATTGAATGATCCCGCTCTATACATTTTTTCGAGATTATGTGCCTTACGCAATTCTTTTTGAGTAGAATTTGATATTAGGATTTTTAAAATTTGCTTTTCTCTCTGCACGTTTAAACTCATCATATGCCTTATCTTCATATTGACCTAGGTTATTAAAGTTTTTCTTCAATATTCAATATTGATCTGCCTTACCTCAATAATTTATATATGATTTTTTTGTGAGTACATTTTCTATTATTTTTCATTCTCCCAATTCTCATTTGTTTAATTATACATAAAAATACCCTATAGGGTAGACTTTTTTTTATTGTCCACTCTATAGGGTACATTATATTTTCTGTGATTCTAGATATAGACTTTTTAGCATTTGTTTATAATTAAATTTTATAAATGAGCATTTGAATTTATTATCAACTTTATCTTTGATAACTCGATGTGGACATCCTCCCATACAAAGCGGTAAAAATTTACACTGTTTGCAATCAATATTATTTAAAGGGCTATATGAAATCCATTGAAAAAGATTATGATTTTGAAACATGGGTTCTTCTTTTGGAGGTTCTGATATATGCCCAACAATACCTGTTGAATCACCGAGACTATCCCAACATTTCAAAAGATTACCTTCAGGATCAACTACCCAATGATTGAGACAAACTGCTCTACAGCAACTACATTTACTTCCATCAAAATCATATCCTGCTTCGAATCCTGCTTTTTTTATTTTATCCGAAAGATTTGCTTCGATATTTGCAAAACTAGGATGATCAAAACATTTAGTATGAAAATTATGATCATTAACTTTTGAACCTGTTCCAAAGGGAAGCAAAGGACTTATATATATGTTAACCCTATCTTTTAATTTGTTAAATTTAGATGAATTCAACAATTTTTCAAGTTGTTCATAATTATCCTGTCCCAAATTAATTCTTATATTAACAGCAATTTTTTCACAAGCATAAGCAACATTGTCTAAAATTAAATCATAAGAATCAGGTATTTTTGAAAATCTACTGGAAAAAGGCCTCATTTTATTATGAATATCTCTAGGACCATCAATTGTAACTTGTATTGTTTGAATTTTATGTTCAATAAGTTTATGAACATTTTCGGGTGTAAGTAACGCCCCGTTTGTTATCATTGAAGCATCATATCTTACACCTATTTTTTTACTCATAGCGATAAAAACTTTTGAAAGATCCCATATTTTCGAAGCTGCAAGTAAAGGTTCTCCTCCATACCATGCAACAGAAAAATCTTTTTTACCGGCAAGGTTCCTTGCTGTAAAATTAACTAGTTTATTTGCTATTTCTTCAGACATATAAGATATTGTATTATTTTCATAACAATATGAACAATCAAAATTGCAATCAAGTGTTGGCAAAATTGTTAAAGACAATAGATCAGTTCTAAATTTGTTATAAAAAAATTTGGTTTGTATAAAATTTAATTCATCAAAATTATCAGGAATTAAAAAACGCCCTATTTTTAATTTATTTAACAAAGAAGAAGAAATCTCATCTTCTCTATTATTTTGGATTAAATAATAACTTTCTTTATTTATAGATATAATTGCACCGGAAAGCAAATTAGAAAGAATAAGCTCTTTATTACTAATTTCAGATGTAATATTATAATTTGAAAGTTTCATTATTTGTTTGAACACCATTGAACTTTTCCTGTTGAATACTTTGTTCCGGCTGGTGGTTTCACACAACAATGTTTAACTTTTAGGCAGCAATGTTTCACTCTAATAAAACATCTGCTGGTATCCTCTTGTTCCGATTCGTCACCATTTATTTGAGTAATAATATTTACAAAATCTTCTAATGGCATTGATTCAATATCTGAATCAACTCTAAACTCTTCAGGAATTTCAACATAAGGGATTTCTTCTTTGACTTTAATAATCCATTGCTCTTGATTTTCTAACATTTTAGTCTCCTTTCAAAATGTATTTTGTGAGGTCATTAATTAGTTACACAAGATTTCAAAGCACCGATAAATGGCGAAACTACATTTCAATTCCTCATTAGAAATTATGTTTATTGTTACACTTGTCTTGAAAACTCGTGATACCATTGGCCTCAGAATTAATTTCCCACACCAGACGGGGGTTTTTGCCGTCTCGCTTTGGTATGGAATTTTACATATTACTATATTCTAGATTTTTTTAAAAAATCCTTCTTTTGATTTAATATGCAAGATCAGAGCTAATATAACCTGTGCTATTGTTATGCCTTTAGCCTGCACTGATTTATTGAGTGATTAATTGGTAAGTGCTCCTCTTAGCGTTTATATCCAGAAAGAAAATAATATATTTCTCTTGTTCTGTTACATCTTCGGCAAAACACAAATTCACTATATCGTTACCATTAATTTTGGTATTTAATTTCCATTTTTCAATCTTATATACGTCCTCTGTATTTTCTGATAATATCCAATCTACTTTTGTAGTTACTGTTTCTTTTCCCATATTATAAAATGTGAAAATGCCTAATAACAGTGGAGTATCATGATCTTTTTCTAACAAATTCAAAGAATAATGTACGTTATCCATTTCCATAATTGAATGGCTATTAGGTTCTGTAGATAGCTTACGCAGGAATTCACTTATTTCTGTAAATGAAAATATTTGTTCAGATTCCACATTGTTAGCATTATTTGATGCTTCGCTCGAACTCCAACTAACTAATAAAAAAAGTAACATACTTAAAATTATAATTCGTTTGATAATTTTCAATTTAATTACCCCTTTGTCATTTTTGTATTTCACCAAATAATGAATTTTCCCTTTGATTTTTCGAACTTTCGTTCGCCGATTTTCTCCATATTTTTCATATATCAAAGCGTTAACCAGAATAGCAAAACGACCAGCTTAACCACTGGTCGTTTGTTTTTTCAATCAACTTGCACTACCTCTAACTCTCCTGCTTACTGAACAAGACTGAAAAACATCCTTTTCTAATTGAGCTAAATTATTCACGCTAATACTTTGAATATATTCCATAAGTACTCCATAAGGAACTCTCCATTCACGCCCAATTTTAGTTCCAGGTAGCTTGCCATCAGTAAGCATTCCTATCACAACCTGATAGCTTACAGCCAAAAGCGAAGCTACCTCCTCGCAAGTTAGGGGATCATTATATTCAAAGTTTTTTGACTACGATATTGGTTAATACTCTCTTCAATAACTCTTTCATATCGGCTATCAATTAGTTCCTCACCGCATTCTTTACAAACTAAATAGGGAATTTCATTCAGTATAATAGGAACCCCATTATATACGTATCTAAAATCTCTCAGCACTTCTTCTGCTTCTCCACCACAGATTGAGCATTTAACATGTTTCATTACTTATCCCATTTTAGGTTTCAATTCCACTTAAGGAAGTGTGTCTACTCTCCTTCCATATTCAAGATTATATAAAAAATATCCTTCTTCTAATTTAAAAAGCCCCACTCGTAGTTACCCAGGCTTAGAATCCAAAAGCAAAGACCAAGTTATTATGCTGGTCTTTTAGCTTGATTACTTCCCTGCCTTTAGACGTGGGGAGTATCAACCAAAATAATATAAAACACCTAAATTAGCACTGAACATTTTTTATTTATAAAAAGTATTGTTTTTGGTTTTTGTTGAATATGTCTATTATAAGGTTTTAAAAACCTACTTCCATCGAAAAGAGGTGCACAATTTATGATTACACCTAAAAAAGAAATATTTTGTACCATCACTGGAGAATGGTGTGTTCCATCCATTAACTTCGATTGCCCTTATGACTGCCCATATAAGCACTAATACTTGAACACTCCCTTAGTCTTGGCAGCTTGGGCAGGATTCCCCCACCTCTAAGCGTTACCATAGCTGGGGGAATAGCAGACTTAGTCAACTCCCTTGCACTCCATAGATGCAAGGGAGTTGTATCACTCCAGAATAGCAAACCGACCAGTATTAATACTGGTCGGTTGTTTTTTCAACAAAGACAGGTTATTAGCCTGGTCTTTCGCTTTGTCTAATGAAACTGCACCAATTAAAAATATCAGAGTAAGCCTGATCTTTTTTTATTTCAGTGACACTAGTTTAAGAAAATTGTACTACTATTATTCAACTTCATCAATCGTAGAAAGTAAAAGAAAATTATTTTATTTAGCTTATAAAAACTCCTAGAAATTTTGTATGGAGTTTTGTTTTTTATGAAATTTAATAGTTTTGATTAAAAAATGAGCATTAATAAGCAATATAAGTACATAAAGTTAACTATGTATTTTTATAGAAAAAAGAAGGAGTAACAGAAATATTGGCGAATGACATATATATAATTATTAAATCAGGGGGTGAATCTGCATAGATTTTAATAAAGATCACTTTCAAAAAATTCAAAAGGGAGATGTATTAACGTGAAAAAAAAAAGTTTTCTTTTAATAATGGCACTTGTTTTTTTATTACTTGTAGGATGTGGCCAGAATATTGTTGACGTCGTTAGTGAAGATATC
The DNA here is from genome assembly GCA_030627905.1 of Halanaerobiales bacterium. GTDB lineage: Bacteria > Bacillota > Halanaerobiia > DY22613 > DY22613 > JAGMES01. The sequence continues at coordinate 10,835 of DAOVRZ010000120.1, read as the reverse complement.
ATTGACTTAGATGAAATAGAGACTAAAGCAGATAGTATTATTAGCAGTCACACACCTGAAGAAGCACAGCGAAATCTTATTAAACTTGCACCAATGTTTGCTCGAACTATTTCAGAGAATAAGGGATTTAAAGAATTACTTACAGTAGAAATTGCAAAGAAGTTTGATGGAGATAATAATGTTTTATATGATATGATTGCTTCTAAAACAACTAAAGAAGGAAAAACAGTAAAAAATCTTATGAAACAAAATATTCAACTTTGTGGTGAAGAAGTATCACTCAACGATTTGGTAGATTCAATTCCATATTTTAATATTTCAATTCCTGTTAACTTTGAACAATGGAGTACTTATGATGGACCAATATATGTTATTCCTATGAGATATGATATTGATGATTTAGAGATCGAAGCTTTACCAGGCTACGATGAACATGGAAATGTAAAAATGTTCCCTGCTGATACCCCACCAGAATATCCTGTAGTTGTTATCGGTATAAATGAAAGAATACCTAGAATGACAAGACCAAAAACCATTTCAAATTCAAATGTAAAACCATTAGATTTAGATGATGGAACTCTCGTTCATCATGAAGAACTAACAGGTCTTATGATCACGGATACGTCAGAACCTTGGTATTCTGGTGCTCCAGAGGTTTATTGTCTTTATACCGTTGGAGAAAATGAATGGACAATAAGACAAGACTATGTTGAAGTAAATTCTACTAATCATTGGTATAACTATGAATCAATAATTTTCTATTATCCTAATACTCCAAACAATATGTTCTGGAAATTAATTGTAAGAGAAGAAGATTTTGATTGGGGCGACTATATAACTTTTACTGTTAATGGTGCCTTTACTTGGAAAAATGAATACTATTCCATTAAAGGAAATTTTGATACAACCAATTTAATTACTAATGAAGATGATACATTAGGTGAAACCCAAATTTATTTCTACCATATTTTCGACGATGAAACTTACTCGCAAATTCTTTTTGGTAAGGGAGGTATTCGACTTAATTACTAAATTGAAAAAATAAGGAGGTTAATTGATGAAATTTATTAAGTACATATCAATACTTATTTTAATTTTATTAGTCTTTAGCGGGTGCAGTAACAGAGAATATCATTTATTTTTGACTGGTTTTCAAACAATTCCAAAGACTTTAGTTATAAACGAACCTGCTATAATTTGCGTCTTTTATCAAGAAGCTGGAACTCCTGATTTAGTTAAAGAGTTTCATTGGCAAGTTGAAGGATTTGATGACGATTTAGTTACAGATGGTGGGATTCTTAGGGATATTGTATTTACGACACCTGGAACTAAAAATATTGTAGTTTCAACAGAATTTGAAAATAGCTCTGTAGTAACAAATGAACTACACTTTGTAGTAAATGTTGAATCCGCTGAATAATTTTTTGACAACTTCTACACTAATAAAGAATTCAAAAAGGCCAGGCTAAAAGCCTGGTCTTTCATTTTATCTGACTACGATCATCATCTACACCAATTAAAAAGATCAGAGCTAAGCCTGATCTTTTTTTGATTCCTTAATAGGAAGTATGTCTATTGTAACTAACCAAAATCGAGCCTAATCAGGCGGTTGTCATCCGGTTTCAATTCCTCAATAGGAAGTATGTCTATTGTAACAAGAAAATTGCAGAATGAAGAGAGTCCAGAAGATATGTTTCAATTCCTCAATAGGAAGTATGTCTATTGTAACTATTGTCTTGAAAATCCTTGATACTATTGGGCTCAAAATCAATTTTCCACACCATATTTATTTTCGACAGTTTTCTACTACTTTCTACACTCTTTACAAGTAGCTTCACCCTTCACAAATGGCGTCATTTCAACGTTTATCAGCATTCCCGCACCAGACGGGGGTTTTTGCCGTTTCGCGGTGGTGTGGTATATATACTATATTCTAGATACTATATAAATATCCTTCTTCTGATTTTTAAAAAACTGACATTTTTACCTGGGCTTTTACAATGTTCAGATTCACTAGGTCATTAGTCTAGTCTTTATCCATTCATTTGCCCCCTATCCCCCATCTCAGGCTTTTCGGTAACATAGAAGTATATTTATCCTTTCAAAAAGGAACATCGTTTTAAACAGCGAATAAATTGAGTAGAATATAAACTGATGGTGATCACATGAGTAACGTTGAAAACTTACTTCAAAAAATCCTTTAAAATCAAGTTAAAGAAACCCGGAACAAGTCTAAGTATCGTCGATCTCCAATAGTTTAAGAAATCTATATGAGGCATAAAGCCCACTCAAATTTGCCTGAGCTTTGATCTTCGGATCCATAAGCAAAGACCAGGTTATTAACCTGGTCTTTTTAATTCTAAATTTTTTTCTCTATAATATTTTACCCTCTGTATTTCTCTTTTTCTATTTATACTTTCTCAAACTATTCCCAAGGTTGTGTTAATGGTCCACCAGGTCCACTTGTAACAATAGGCTCTATTACCTCCCCTACGTTCAACTCAAAAACAGGTTCCAACTTCAACATTTCTACCGTCTCCTTTTTAGTTTATTTTTGTATTGTTCTAAGTTGTACTTATAGAACACATATTCAGATTTTTCTCCTTTTCTCTTTGCTACAAGTGTTTTATAATAGGAAATTAAATACAACAATCTTAAACAATAAATATTCCCTTTTCCAATTTGCTTATATCCGAATTCAGCACTAGCATACGCCATATCAAGATTACCTAATTTAATGTGATATAATGCATATATATAACAATTTCGACAGAACTCCTTCATATCCTTTTTTGATACTAACCATTCCCATGATTTATCTAAACATTCTTTTGCTTCCTCTAGTTGATTAGTTTTTAGCTTAATTAACCCCATCTCATCCAAAACATTTCCTAATAAATGCTTTTGTATATATTCCTCATTAACAATTTCGTTAAATTTATCTAATGCTTCTGTAAACTTTCCTTGCTCAACCAATAAACACCCTAGGTTTAACATTGCAACTAACTTTAATTCCTTTAAATTATATTTAGTTGTGAATGTTACAGTTTCCAAGGCGTAATCTTCAGCTTCTTGAAGAATCTCTGCAATATTCAACACAGAATAATCATCCTTTTTTAAAAGGTCTAGAATGTAATCCTCTTTTTCTTGATCGTTTTTATTTTCTATAATTTTTTCTAACTCCAAAAAATCAGCAATACTTTTTTCCTCGCCATGTTTAAAGATTAAACATCCAGTAATTTCATATAGACAAGTGGCCACACCTGCCCTATAGGAAGCTGGTACATTATCTTTTCTAAATTTGAACTTCTTTTGAACATAATCTATATTACTCTTCAATATTTCTATAGATTCATCATATTCACCTATAACCCTTTTTGCTCTTGCTAATGCTGTTTTTACCCATAAATATAATCTGTCATTGAGTTTTAAATAATCTAGATTATCTATATATAAATTTCGTAGCATATCATGCCCTTCCCACTGATTAGCATCCATATGGGCAACCCCCATTAATACTTTACTTTCAATAATTTTTTCTGTATCTTTTAAATATTTTTCTGCTATTAAATTAGCTTGATTTGCCTTATTATAAGCATTAAAGTAATCGTGATGTTCGTTCATAAATGCCATCGACTCTTCACGTAACTCAGTATAAACTTGCAAAAATTGATTTTCCTCAACCATTTTTTCCAGCCCCTTTGTCTGTAATTGTCAAACCCTAACTAATTATATAGTACAGATTAAACATTTGCAAGTTTTTAGTAAAATGTTTATTTAATCTACTTTGTATGAATGTAAACCATTATTACTATGTGTTAGAATTTTACAAGAAACTGTTTTATGATATTATATTTTGATAACATTCCAGAAACCTTTGTTGTAAGTGTGGAATCAACTGGATAATTTTTTTCAACTACGACACTAAAAAAGACCAGGTTTTTAGACCTGGTCTTAAGCACCTTGACACTTAACACGATTTCAAACGTTTTGAGTGTCAGTGTTAACTGTTTTTTAAAAGGATGCATATATATCCAGCATAATGAGATCCATAAGTTTGTTTCTAAAGTTCTCGTCCTTTAAAATTCGACCGTAGAATTCTTGGTTTTTGTCATACTCTTGAATTACACCTTCTAAAAATGTTGGTTCAAAAGCATGTTTAAATACATCGTAAGAGTTTACTTTCGCTTTCATTTCCAAATCTTTATTTGCTCTTAAGTTAGCACTAATTTGTTCTACAGCAAGTTTTTCTGATTCAGCAAAGTTAGTTCCATATTTTTCATTAAGTCTTTCGATGATAAGACTTAATAAATCGGTTTCTTCCTCTGCAACTTTTCCTCCACCTGAAACACGAATATCAACACCCATACTTTCTCCAACTTCAAGATCAATAAGACCTTCAGTTTGTTTTTCCAATTTATAGAACTGCAAAAGTACTTTATCTGTAATATTAACGCCACCTGTGCTTTCTATCTCGATTTTCTTAATTAAGAATCTTAAGTAAATATTCAGTCTATGTAACTCCGTATCAACAATAGGTGCAACTTGAATAATAAGTGAATATAAATTCATAAATCTATTAATAAGATCTTTAAAAGCAATGGTTTCTTCTCTCGTAAAATCAGCCATCCTGTTAACAGAATTGTTCACGCAGTTATTCATAATGCTTGCATCTGTTTTTAAATGCTTTTCTTTGTAGAAAATATCAGTAAATAGTATGACATCATCTTTATCAATTACTTGCTAATCGTAAATAGTTCTTTCTATTGTATAGATTTCATTAGGTTCTATATCATTATCAAGAACTGTAACTCTATAAAAAGGTAGAAAGGTAGCTAGAATATCATCTGGTTCGTTTACAAAATCCAATACAAAGGTATCTTCTTTCCCTGGATAGATACGATTAAGTCTTGAAAGGGTCTGAACGGCTTTTACACCTGAAAGTTTTTTGTCTACATACATGGTGTGTAGTTTAGGTTGACAAAGCCCGTTTGATATTTATTGGCTACAATTAAAATCTTTAATTCATCTTTATCATATTCCTTTGGAAGTTGGGATTCACTTAAACCATTGTTCATTTTTGTTTCTTTATACTCGTCTCCCTCGTTTTTTACAGTTCCTGAAAATGCTACGAGGGTTTTTAAGTCATTATATCCTTTACGTCTTATGTATTCATCAAACGCCAGCTTATATCTAACAGCATGAAGTCTTGAAGAAGTCACCAGCATTGCCTTTGCTTCACCACCTATTTTCTTTAAGGTGAAGTTTCTAAAATGCTCGATCATGATTTCTGTTTTTTGAGAAATGTTGTGAGGGTGTAAGCTTACATATCTGGCTATAGATTTTGTGGCTTTACTCTTATCAAAAGCAGGATCTTCTTCGATCTTTTTATTGACGTTATAGAACATTTTATAAGTCATATAGTTTTTTAAAACATCTAGGATGAAACCTTCTTCTATAGCTTGTCGCATACTATAAATATGGAACGGGTAATACTTGCCGTCTTCGCCCTCCATCCCGAAAAGCCTAAGGGTTGTGCCTTTAGGTTTATCAGTAAAAGCAAAAAAGCTTACCTTATCTCTATCTACAAATTGCTCTAGTTCCTTATTGATTTTATCTTCTGTGTCTATTTCTTCTGCTTCCTCTGAAGATGCTAAATCAGCCGCTTCTTCTAGAGAAAGAGCTTCTTTCAAAGCCATTATATTTCTACCCGAAGTAGAAGAATGAGCCTCGTCTATGACAATAGCATATTTTTTCCTTGAGTACCAGATACTTTTTCGAGAATGTAAGGAAATTTTTGAATGGTAGTAATAATGATTTTAGTTCCTTTTTCAATTTCACTGGCAAGTTGGTTTGAATCATCATCAATCTTTGCCACCAATCCAATTTTATGTTCTAACTGATAAATAGAGTCTTGTAGTTGCTGATCCAATACTCTTCTGTCAGTAATCATAATAACACCATTAAAAATAATATTGTTGTCTGGATCATGTAAAGATACAAGTCTATGAGCTAACCAGGTAATAGAATTGGTTTTTCCTGAGCCTGCCGAATGTTGAATTAAATATTTTTGACCAGAGCCATGATGTTTAACATGATGCAAGACTTTCTTTACCACATCCAATTGATGATACCTTGGGAATATCACCGTTTCCTTTATAAGTGTGTCTCCGTTTTCAAGGACTTTTTCTCCCTTATCAATATAAGTAAATTTATGAATAATCTCAAGGATAGAATCTTTTTTTAAGATTTCCTCCCAAATGTAATGGGTTTTAAGTTTACCCTCGACTTCTGGGTTGCCCGGCCCATCTCCAACACCTTTATTAAATGGTAGAAAGACTGTTTTTTCATTATTTAATTTTGTGCTCATATAAGCTTCATCTGTATCCATTGCAAAGTTTACGATGCTTCTTTCTTTAAATCTAAAAAGCTGCTCTGTTTTGCTTCTATCTTTCTTATACTGTTTAATGGCATTTTTATAGGTTTGGCCTGTAAAAGCATTTTTAAGCTCCATTGTGATAATTGGAATACCGTTTAAAAATATCACCAAATCTATTCTCTTTTCATCAATATAAATAAGTTCTTCTGTAACAGATAAAATGTTTTGCTTATATAAGATAAACTGATCAGGATTTAAATCTGTAGGAGGTTTGAAATAGGCCAGATTAAGTTTCACACCATAATCTTTGATACCATGCTTTAATACATCTATAGAGCTTCTGGTTCTTAATTCTCTATCAAGGTTACTCAGCACTTTAGAACGATAATTTGTTTTATAGATCGCTTTAAGCTTGTTCATCTGCTTTTCTTGAGTAGTTTCTAAAAAGGAGAATAAGCACTCTATATCAATGGCATAGCTTTTGTCATAGTCTTGGTTAAAAGACTCCACATAACCATTATCATTAATCAGATATTCTTTAATAAGTTTTTGAAAAGACTTCTCTTTTAGAATATCCGGGGTAATGGATGTAATCATTGTTCTACCTCCTTCACGATGATTTCCCAATCTCTTAGATCGATTTTGCCTGTTACGACTTCTGAGATGAGGGCTTGTTTTGCTTGTTTGAGTTTATCTATTTGCTCATAAACTAAATTAATGGTTCTGTCGAGCTCACTCACTTTAGCATCAAGAAATTGAGCAATTGTTTTTTGTTCTAAATCATGTGTGCTGTAAGGAATAAACAAGTGTTCTAATGTTCCCATGCCAATATTAGGTTGAGTTCCAAATGACCAATAATTTTCAACCTGAATTTTGAAGCATTTTGATTGAATTACGTAAAATAAATTTTTGTAATGAATTCTATCGTTATTAGCCCTAATAATTGCTAAAGGAGACCATATCCCGAATACATCATTTGTTTTCACTAATGCAGATTTACCAGTAGTTGAACCAGATTTGCAAAAAAGGATATCATTTAGTAGAACATAGCATTTCTTTTATAAACTTTATATTGGTTTTCACTAATATATCCTCTCATATTCGGAAAGCTAATTTCAGAGTTTACAATTGCTTCTGCAGATAGAAACGGTATCCCACTATCAAAAAACTCTGGAGTTTCATGTGGTCCATCTGTTATCTTTAATGACACTAATTGTTTTAACCTAGCTCTCTCCCACCCCTTCGGTATCTTCCCCAGCCACTTAACCCCACTACCCTTCATCTCTTCTGGCTGTCGTTTCACCATCTGTCCATCAACAATTTTCACCTTGCCTGTTACCACTTCAGAGATAAGGCTTTTCTTTGCTTCTTCCAATTTCTCAATAAGCTTTTCTTTTTTTATATTATGGAGTCAAATTGAGCTGTTTTTATATTGAGGAAATTGGCGATTTTTTGTTGTTCATCTTTAGCTGAAATACATATCTTTCTTCTTTTTATAGTTTCACTAGTTATTAATGGTTGTGCAGTAGATGTGGAGAATCTATTTAAATTTAAAATATATAACACTAATTCTAAATATTTTAAATTAATATTACTATTAAGGACTTTGATTATTAAACTATTATCTGTAATCCAACATAACTTTTCAATTAAATGAACATTTCCACATAACGCTCCTACTCTACCGACTGCTATAGTTTTACATTTTACATTATATCTATCACATTATGCCATTACCGCCTATAACAGGTATCACTTTTCCTTTTGTTTTATCTTTTTCCACCTCAGTATTACTAATAAAATCACCACTTTTACAAGATAAGTACCATCTTAAGTTCCCAACATACCACTCTTTTGGTATCATCCCGAGCCACTCAATTCCACTATTCTTCAGCTCTTCTACTTTTCTATATTTAATATCACCCATTACCCTAACACCTTCTTTATCTCCACTTGAATCTCTCTTTCAAGCTCCTCAACTTCCTTCATAATCTCTTCAAATAGTCTCAATTCCTTATACTTATAAAAATATCTTGTAAATGGTATCTCATACCCAATCTTTGTTTTACTGTGATCAATCCAAAACTCTTTGACATGCGGTTTGACTTCTCTTTCTACGTATTCTAAGATATTTTGCTTCTCTTTTTTAATATGCTTTTCGGTATCTACTTCGCAACCCTCTACATCTAGAGAAAGTGATATGCTTTCTGTATCTCTAAGTGTTGGATCTGCTTCTTTTTTCTTACCCTTATAACAATAGTCAGCTGTTTCATCTCTTTCTGAAAGTCCCATAAGTACAGCTTTGGATAGGGTATTAGTAAGCTCAAAATCTCTTAATATTTCATCCAAAATCTTTTTGAACTCTTCTCTATTTTTATAAAGCTTTACACTCAAATGTATTTTTAAAGTGCTAATTTTATCATCTTGAAGTTCTTTTCCTTTATATTGTTTTTGAAGTACTGTAAGCTCTGTTTTCTTGATAGTTTTTCTTTCTTTTTTAAGCTCTAGTTCTTCTACTTTATCTTCATCATAAAGTTTATAAAAAGCTGATTCTGAGTATAAGTTTTCAATGCGTTCTTCGGTAATTTGGAAGTTAAGCTTTAACGGTCTATCAATATTTATTTTAAGAAAACCAAACTCTTTGTTATCAAAAATTTTGCAATATTCATTTTCTTTAAATTCACCATAAATACGTGTGATCTCTTTTATATCTGCTTGGCTAATTTCATTTCTCTTTGAGCCTAAAGATTTTCTCATTTTATGATAGAACTTAGTTGCATTCACTAACTGAATCTTGCCTTTTCTAACAGATCCATTTAAGATATTTTCATTTTTGCGATTAGTAATCACCCAAATATAGGTTGCAATTCCTGTGTTGTAGAAAAGATCTGTTGGAAGAGCAATAATACCTTCCAATAAATCATTTTCAATTAACCATCTTCTAATCTCCGACTCTCCCGAACCTGCATCTCCTGTAAAAAGTGGAGAGCCATTAAAGATAATTGTCATTCTTGAACCTTTTTCGTCCTCTTGCATCTTTGAGATCATATGTTGAAGGAATAGTAGTGAACCGTCGGATGTTCTTGGCGTTCCTGCTCCAAATCTTCCGTCAAATCCAAACTCTTTTATTTCTCTATCTATAAATTCTTTATCTTTTTTCCAATCTACACCAAAGGGTGGATTCATCAATGCAAAACGTACCTTTTCATTTCTATGCCCATCATAGGTAAACGAATTTCCAAGAACAATGTTCTTTTCTTTTTGCCCTTTGATTAAAATATCCGCTTTACAAATAGCAAACGACTGTGGGTTTAGCTCTTGCCCAAACACTTCTACCTGCGCCCCTGGATTCATCTCCTTTATATAATTTGTAGCAACAGAAAGCATACCACCTGTTCCACAAGCATAGTCTCCAATTGTGAAAATAGTTCCTTCCTGAGTAAGTTCTTCTTCTAAGTTGGTAAATATAATATTGGTCATCAATTCAATAACTTCTCTTGAAGTGTAATGATCCCCGGCTTCAGCATTTTCTGAAAAACGCCTGATAAGTTCCTCAAATATATAACCCATTTCTTGATTGCTTACTTCTTCTGGATGAAAATCTATTTGAGCAAACTCTTTGATAACTAAAAATAACAAGTTGTTATCATTGAGTTTTTTTATTTCCTTATCAAAATCAAAATTCTCTATAATTTCCCTGATATTTGCTGAAAATCATTGAATATAAGCTACAAAGTTCGCTTTAATATTATCTGGATCATCTAATAAAGTTTTAAATTCAAAATTTGATTTATTAGAAAAACCGTATCCTTTCATACTGTTTAAAATCATTTCAATATCAATAGTTTTTGCTTTTTCAACCACTGCTGCTTTTGTCTTTTCAAGTAGGCAGTCAAATCTTATTAAAACTGCCATAGGAAGTATGACATCTCCATATTTATCTGGCTTATAGGGTCCTCTTAAAAGTTCTGCAATCTTCCATATGAAATTGACTTTTTCGTTGAAATTCTGCATGTTAACATCTCCTCTGTTTAACCTAATTATCTTTATTGCTTTTCACTAACTTAACTGCTTTTTAGATCCTCTTTTTAACCTTTATGATTTTTCTGACTGGTGTAGTATAGCAAATAGTTGGATATTTACAGCCCTTTTGCTTTTCCTTATGAGCATAATGTAAAATAAAGGATTATGTACCGCATGTCTTAGTTTTAATTATCTGGAGATTAAAATTAAATCATTACTCAAATACCAATTAAAAGTTAAGGGCTTTATGCTCAATTACAAATATTTAAAATCTTTTTGTCAACTCTCCTTTCAGTTTTTCAGCTCTAACGAGTAAAATATTATTCGATCAATAAAACAGAAAAATTCATCTTTACATAATTGTTAAAATTTATAATTTGTATTTTGAGATTTTTATTAAAAAAGAATGCACCATTTTTTTTTGAGAATTTTT
>DAOVRZ010000018.1:0-66007 GCA_030627905.1 Halanaerobiales bacterium | reverse complement strand
TCTAAGGAAAAGTATTTTTTGCATTATTGAAAAAAACAGTCGATTTACCATAAGTAAAATAATTAAATCTAAGCGAGCAGAACCCTTGGATTATGAGGATTGGCTCGCTTCTTAGGTGTATAGAACTTTAGACTGTCCAGTGGTCTATTAAATGATTTTAATGAAGGGATGTATTTACTTGAAGATCAGGATATTTCCAATCTCAAAACAAAAGAGTTAGCAAAACTGAGATTAACAAAGTTTGGTTTTGTATTTCAATCTTTTCATTTACTTAGCCATTTAACATCTCTTGAAAATGTAGAAATACCTCTTGGTTATAATGGGATACCTACTTCGGTACGCAGGAATAAAGCTATTGAGATGCTTGAGAGGGTTGGTCTAGGAGATAAGCTAAATAATCGCCCAGGAGAATTATCTGGAGGTGAACAGCAACGAGTAGCCATCGCTAGAGCTTTGGTCAACTCTCCAGAATTAATACTGGCAGATGAGCCAACAGGCAATCTAGATTCTGATACATCAGAAAAAATTATGGATTTATTTGAAAATCTGAATCAAGAAGGGATAACTATACTATTAGTAACTCACGACCCAGAGATCATTAGAAAATCAACTAGAGTTATTCATCTACGGGATGGAGAAACAGTGGATTAGCATAGTATGACAAATTAAATACTAAAAGGTGAGACTTGATGAAAAATGATAAGTTTTACATATTTATAATTACATTGCTTGTATTATTTTGTAGTCACTTGCAAAGCATTCAAGCAGAAGATAATCAACAAACGATTGTATATTTTTACTCTCCAACTTGTGCATCTTGTATTCAGGTGAATGATATAGTACAACAAATAAGTGAAGAATATTCTAATGTGCAAATTTTGAAATACAATTGTATGGATAACAAAAATCAATTATTACGTGCAAAATATGACCAAACATTTGAGGTTTCTGAAGAGAAGGAAAGTATAGTTCCTGCAGTTTTTATAGGAGACTACTATTTAGTTGGATTGGGAGATATTAAAAATAAAATTTCTGAGGCTTTGAGAAGTCCTACACCTACACCAGTTTTTATCGAGGGTGATAGTGGGTCATCAATTCTATTTATTAATCGCTTTAAGTCATTTGGATTTGGAGCATTAGTTTTGGCAGGTTTGCTTGATGGAATTAATCCTTGTGCGTTTTCAACATTGATGTTCTTTATTTCTTACCTTTTGGTGACTAATAAAAAAGGGAAAGTAATTTTATTTGTAGGGAGTAGTTTCACTTTTGGAATATTCACAGCTTATCTTCTGTTAGGTATGGGAATAATGCATGTTTTCTTATGGGTTGAGGGAATTACTTCATACATTAAGCTAATTTATCCTGTTATGGCAATTTTTATTACAATAATAGCTATTATAAGCTTTTTTGACTATCTGAAATTTAAGCGGAAACGTAGTGCACATATGATCCTAAAGTTACCTAAAAAAATTATTGCTTTAATCAATACGGTTGTACGTAAGTTAATGTCTATGAAGTTTTTAATTCCTGTATCTTTTTTAACAGGTATTTTAATCTCTTTTTTAGAATTCATGTGCACAGGACAGGTTTATTTACCTACCATTGTCTATATAATGGGCGTACCTGAATTAAAAGTTCAAGGACTTTTGTCTTTGATTGTATATAATATTGCATTTGTTTCGCCGATGATAGTAATTTTTATTGTTGCTTATAGGACAAATACATCTAAAGTGGTAGCAGATTTTATATATGGGCGTTTAAAAGAGATTAAACTTTTGCTTACTATTTTATTTGTTGGATTGGCAATATATTTTTGGATTTATAGCTTGCATCTCTTATAAAAAACAACCCGCGTACACTTACGCGGGTTGTTTTATTACCCAATCTTATGAAAAACAGGCTCCATCTTTTCAAAAGTTGCCACATACTTAAAGCCCATATCTTTCAGCATATCAAGGGTTTCCTTAAACCTATACGCCAACTGTATTGGAAAATGACTATCAGATCCAGTTGTTATAATCTCCCCACCCAATTCACGATATAGTCGTAAAATAGAACGAGATGGAAGGGGATCTTGTCCATCTGCAAAGTGATAACCAGAAGTATTCACTTCTATTCCTTTGCCTTTTTCGATTACTGTAGAGAGGATCAGATGGATCAAATCCTGGCAATCATTATCCTCCATCAAATCTGGGGCACTTGGAAAATCACCATATCTTCTGATTACGTCTAGATGTCCCACTACAGAAAAATGATCAAAATTCTGGATACAGTAAAGGACATCTTTAAGATACTCTCTATAAGATTCCCATTGAGTATACCCTTCAAAAAATGCCCCTGTATAGAGATCTTTCTTTTGGGCAGTATGAACTGATCCGATGACAAAGTCAAAATGTTCCCCAACAAATTCTGCACATTGATTAAGAATGTGGGGTTGGAGGCCTAATTCTAACCCTTTTTTGATCACTAATCTTTCTCTATATTCCTTTTGATATTTTTCTAAGGTTTTTAGATACTCTGGGCGATCAATCTCAAAAACGATACCTGAATCTCCAACATATTCAAGATCAAGATGATCTGTGATAGCAATCTCTTTAATTCCAAGTTGAATGCTCTGCTTACATATCTCTTCCATTGTCATTTTTGAATCAGCAGAAAAAGTTGAATGCATATGATAATCGAAAAACATTTTCGTTTCAACTCCCTTTTTAGTTGACCATAATATAATTTCCTTTTCATAATACTCTGATTGAAAGAAAAAGTCAAATCTTATCTTGACAAAGGAGGGCCAAAGAACTATAATAGAGTAAAATTACTTTAATGCTTTAACTAGTTAACATATTAAAGTAAAACTGTTTTATAAAAATTCATTTGACTTATATATAGAGAGGGGTAAAAACAAATGAGTCCATTTGTTGAAGGGGTCAGGGATTTGCTACCAGGAGAGATACAGGAACGGAAATGGATCTATCAAAAATTACGGAAGATTTTTTCGAAAAATGGATACCAAGAAGTGGCGACACCTACTTTGGAATCATTAGATTTATATGCTGGTATGAAAGAAATTCTTGCCAAAGAAGAGATGTTTAAAGTAGTTGATGAAAGAGGGAAAATTTTAGTACTTAGACCTGATGTGACGATGCCAATTACTCGTTTAGCAGCAGCGAGTTATACAAAAATACCCAAACCATGGAAGTTTTCTTATATAACCACTGCCTATCAATTTAACAGAAGCCTTGCAGATCATATGAAAGAAAAGACACAAGCAGGAATTGAACTTATGGGAAGAGATGATTTACAAGCCGATGTAGAAGTGATTGGAATTTTGATTAGAGCTTTGCAGAAAATAGGGATTAAAAACCCTCAGATTGATCTAGGGCAGGCTGCATTAGTTGAAGAGATATTTCTAAACCTAAATTTAGATGAATCAACCAAATATACATTGCGTCAATTGATGGAAGAGAAAAATGTTGAAGAGATTCGAATTCGTTTGCAAGATTGGAATCTAACCGAAGATGAACAAAAGTTGTTGCTTGAATTTCCTACGATATTTGGTGAGCCTGAAGAGGTAGTTTACAACTTACGTAAACTACCTTTGACTAAAAAAGCTTTAGATGTGGTAGATAGGATGGAAGAGCTATTTTTTTATTTTAAGGGAATTGGGTTGGCCGAATATATAACTTTCGATCCAATGATGATAACACACTTAGGATATTATACGGGTTTTATCTTTAGAGCATATGTGAGCGGGTATGGTGAAGTGATCGCCAGTGGAGGAAGATACGATAGACTAGCTAGTAAATTTGGGTTAGATATACCTGCTGTAGGGTTTGCAATAGAAATTGAACGGTTAATGAATTGTCTGCAAAAATTTCATTTTCATAAAGTTGTGAAGAAGCCAGCGATTCTATTAAAAGTAAAAAATAAGGATGAATTTGTTCGAAGTTATCAACTAGCAGATTATCTTAAAGAAAAAGATCTAGTGGTTGAGATATGCAAGGACGAAGAGTTTGATGAATATTGTGAGTATCATCAGATTCCTTATATGGGTGAGTGGAATGAGGATAGGTTTATTTTACACAACCAGAATGGATATAAGATAAAATTTGATGGAGATTTAAAAGTTATCTCACAAAAATGTCTGAATTATTGCTTGGGAGGTCAAAAGTGATGAAGGGGATTCGCATAGCTTTAGCTAAAGGACGTTTGGCCGATAAGGCAATAGCACTATTAGAAAAAGCAGGGTATCAAATTCCAGAAGATATTTGGACTTCACGGAAACTGATCTTTAGTGCAGGTGAAGGTCAATTAGAATTGATTCTTGTGAAAACTTCTGATGTACCCATATATGTAGAATATGGTGCAGCAGATATGGGAATTGTGGGAAAAGATACTCTTTTGGAAAAAGGGTGTTCTTTATATGAGGTGTTAGATTTAAAATTTGGACTATGTAAGTTTGTGCTAGCAGGGTTGCCAGGACGAGATGCAGGAAATATGCATCGCAGAGTAGCAACGAAATATCCTAATTTTGCAAGAGACTATTTTTTAAGAAAGGGAGAGCCTGTAGAGATAGTAGAATTGACTGGTTCGATTGAATTGGCTCCTCTTACTGATTTTGCAGAATGTATTATAGATATTATGGAATCAGGACGAACACTGAAAGAGAATGGATTGGTAGTTTATGAAGAAATTTGCTTTTTAAGTGCTCGGTTAGTGGTAAATCGTGTAAGTATGAAGACTAAACGAGAAGAGATTAAAGAGATTATCGAAAGAGTAAAATTTCAGATTGAGAGGGATGAAATATTATGATAAAAATGATAGAAGCCAGAGAGGATGGAATCAGAGAGATCCAGCAGTTAATTGAAGATCGTACTTCTGAAGATTTAACTCCTTATCGTGAACAGGTATTCAAAATTATTGAGAATGTACGATGCACAAAAGATATGGCAGTACGAGAATATACTCGACGTTTTGATCACATAGATATTTCTAAAGAAAATTTATTAGTCAGATCAGAAGAGATCGATGAAGCGTGTTCAATGGTAGAAGATAAGTTTATGGATGCAATCAGTCTCGCTAAGGAACGAATTTTAAAATACCATCAGGCTCAGAAAGTGACTTCATGGAGTATGAATGAAGATAATGGCATTATTATGGGCCAAATCTGCAGACCATTGCAACGTGTTGGTGTTTATGTACCAGGGGGTAGTGCTGCTTATCCATCTTCAGTATTGATGACTGTGATTCCAGCGAAAGTTGCAGGTGTTGAAGAAGTGGTGATGGTGACACCTCCTGACTTAACAGGTAAGGTAAATCCATACATACTTGCAGCAGCTAAAATCGCTGGGGTAGATAAAATTTATAAAGTCGGTGGAGCTCAGGCAGTGGCGGCTCTTGCGTATGGAACAGAAACAATTCCGAAAGTTGATAAGATTGTTGGCCCTGGTAATATTTATGTCTCTTTAGCTAAACAGTTGGTTTATGGTCAAGTAGATATTGATATGATTGCAGGTCCAAGTGAAATTTTGATTATAGCGGATGAAACTGCTTCTCCGCGTTATGTGGCAGCAGATTTATTAAGTCAGGCTGAGCATGATCCGCTAGCAGCAGCTATACTGGTGACATCTTCAAAAAAAATCGGTGAAGAAGTGCAAAAAGAGGTTGAAAGACAGATGAAGAGTCTACCTCGTTTTAAAATTATTCAACAATCTTTACAAAAATACGGCAGGATCATACTGGTTGACAGTCTGGAAGAAGGCATAGAGATCGCTAATCAGATTGCTCCAGAACATCTGGAATTAGCAGTTTCTGACCCTTTCTTGTGGATGACTAAAGTTAAGAATGCAGGAGCCATTTTCCTTGGTGAATTTTCTCCAGAGCCTTTGGGTGATTACATGGCTGGCCCAAATCATGTTTTACCAACCAATGGCACAGCGCGTTTTTTCTCACCACTTTCTGTCAGAGATTATCTTAAATATTCTAGTTATCTTTCATATAGCCAGGAAGCATTAGAAGAAGTGAAAGATCAGGTTATCATAATAGCTGAAAAAGAAGGTCTTGAAGGACATGCAAATGCAATTCGGGTTCGTTTTGAAGATGGTGAGGTAAGGGATGATGATTAAAGAATTGGTAAGAGATGAAATCAAAGATTTGACGCCATATGTGGTAGTACCAAAAGAAGAGGCAAAAAAAATTATTTTGGATGGAAACGAAAATCCATACCAGATGCCTTTGGAGATAATGGAGAAATTTACAGAAAGGCTCTTGCAGATGGAGTTGAATCGATATCCTGATGCAGGTTGTAATAATTTGCGAAAAAAGATTGCCAGTTATCTTGGTCAGGGTATTAATGCAGAACAAATACTTGTTGGTAATGGATCAGATGAGGTTTTGCAACACTTGGTGCAGACTTTCATTCAGCCAAATGAAAAAGTTTTATGTTTACAGCCTACCTTTTCTATGTATAAGGTGTTTACCAAAATCGGTGGTGGAATTTTGGTTGGTTTTCAATTAGAAGAGGATGGTACATTGGATTTAAATAATTTTTGGCAAGCGGTAAAACGGGTTCAACCAAAAATGATCTTTCTTTGTTCTCCAAATAATCCTACTGGAGGTAAGATACCTCTGTTGACAATAGCTGAGATCGTTAAAGAGTTTAAAGGAATTCTGGTAGTAGACGAAGCTTATGGTGAGTTTTGCCAGGATAGTATAATTTCTATGTTAGACCAGTTTCCTAATTTATGTGTTACTCGTACCTTTTCGAAAGCTATTGGATTAGCAGGAATTAGGTTGGGTTATCTGGTTGGAAATAAACCTCTTATCCAGGAGGTTAAAAAAGTAATCTTACCTTATAATGTAAACGCGATCTCTCAGATGATGGGGGAAGTGATTTTAGATAATGAGTCTTTAATAAGGGAACGTGTAGAAAAGATTTTAGAAGAACGGGAGCGTTTACGTTCTCTTCTTGAACAGCACAATGGATGGTATGTGTATCCATCTGAAGCTAATTTTCTATTTCTCCGTGGGAAAGATATACCAGCATTGGCTAACTCTTTTGAAGAAGTTGGTATTCAGATTAGAAAGTTTAGTGGTGATTTCAAGGATGCGATCCGGATTACTGTAGGTACGCCAGAGGAAAATGATCAAGTTTGTCGTGTAGTTCTGAGTTTTATAGAAAGGGGAGAAAAAAATGGAACGCAAATGTGAAATAGAACGCACTACTACAGAAACCCAAATTCAAATTTCCTTAGATATTGATGGTTCAGGTATCTATGAGATTCAAACAGGTATCCCCTTTTTTGATCATATGTTAGCTCAGGTGGCTAAGCATGGGAGTCTGGAT
The DNA here is from genome assembly GCA_030627905.1 of Halanaerobiales bacterium. Classification (GTDB taxonomy): domain Bacteria; phylum Bacillota; class Halanaerobiia; order DY22613; family DY22613; genus JAGMES01. The sequence continues at coordinate 58,665 of DAOVRZ010000018.1, read as the reverse complement.
TTGAAAATAATTGCCAATGGTGATCTGGCCGTAGATTTTCATCATACTGTTGAAGATGTAGGGATTGTTCTTGGGAAGGCTTTAAAAAAAGTCTTAGGTGATGGCCGAGGAATTCAGCGCTATGGTCATGCGTTAGTTCCAATGGATGATGCATTGAGTAGAGTTGTAGTTGATTTTAGTGGTAGACCTTATCTTTATGCAGATTTATCATTTAATAATGATCTAGTTGGTCAATTTCCTACAGAATTGGTGGAGGAATTTTTACGAGGATTTATATTTAATGGAGGGATTACTTTACATGCTGAACTTTTACATGGTAAGAATACCCATCATCAGGTAGAATCGATTTTTAAGGCTCTAGGCCAAAGCCTAAAGATGGCAGTTTCTTTTAATGGTTCAAGCCAAATTCCTTCAACCAAAGGGGTGCTATAAATGATTGGGATTATTGATTATGGAATGGGGAATCTCAAAAGTATCTATAAGGCGATGGAGTATCTGGGTTATTCTGTTAAGTTAATTACAAAACCTGAAGAATTTAAAAAAGTAAATGGTTTGATCTTACCTGGAGTGGGTGCTTTTCCAAAGGCTATGGAAAATCTATATAAATCAGGATTAATAGATGAGATGCGAAATGTTATAGATCAAGGTAAACCTTTTTTAGGAATTTGTTTAGGGATGCAGATGTTCTTTGAAATGGGCTATGAGGATCAACCAGTAGAAGGTTTGGGGTTATTGGCAGGTGAGGTGAAACGATTAAAAGATGGAGTCAAAATTCCTCATATGGGTTGGAATCGTCTTAATTTTAAAGTTGATCATCCCCTCTGGCAGGGTCTTTCTTCTGAGCCATACATGTATTTTGTTCATTCTTTTGTTCTGAATCGGATGACAGAGGATGTTATCGGGACAGCAATTTATGGTGAGGAAATCTCGGTCGCTGTTGCTCGGAATAACATTATGGGAGTTCAGTTCCATCCTGAAAAGAGTGGAGAAGAAGGATTGAAGATTTTAAGAAATTTTGGGGAGCTGATATAATGATCATTTATCCTGCTATTGATCTGAAAAATGGAAGGGTAGTGCGACTCCAACAAGGAGATTTTGCTCATGAGACAGTTTTTGCTGATGATCCTTTAATCCAGGCTCAGGAGTTTGAAAAATCTGGAGCGAGTTGGCTTCATATGGTTGATTTAGATGGTGCTAAGGATGGAGAGAGCATAAATGGTGAGATTGTATGTAAGATCAAAGAGAATACGGGATTAAAGATTCAACTAGGTGGGGGAATCCGTTCACTAAAAAAGATGGAAGAATGGTTCGAGATAGGGATTGATCGTCTGGTTATGGGAACCCTGGCTTTAGAGAATCCCGCTATAATAGGAAAAGCTATACACCAATTCGGAGCAGATCGGATTGTAGTAGGTATTGATGCTAAAGATGGCAGAGTTGCTACACATGGATGGGTAAAAGAGAGTGAATATGGAGTATTGGCATTTGCTCAAAAAATGGTTGATCATGGGGTGAGTCAGATTCTTTATACTGATATTAGTCGGGATGGGATGTTGGCTGGCCCAGATTTATTTACTTTACAAAAACTAATGCAAATTGAAGAGGTTCAGATCATTGCTTCGGGTGGTGTTAGCTCTTATGATGATTTGAACCGATTAAAAGAAATAAAAGTTGCTGGAGTGATTATTGGGCAAGCCTTATATAAGGGAGTTTTATCTCTTTCAGAAATTCTGGCAAAAGTGAGTTGATCAAAAAATGTTAACCAAACGAATTATTCCCTGTCTTGATGTAAAAAATGGCAGAGTAGTAAAGGGTGTAAACTTTGTAGGTTTAGTGGATGCAGGAAATCCAGTAGAAGTAGCAAGAAGATATAACGAGATGGGTGCTGATGAACTGGTTTTTCTAGATATAACAGCTACAGTGGAAGAACGGGCGACTATTTGTCAGGTGGTTCAAGAAGTGGCAGCAGAAGTGTTTATCCCTTTAACGGTAGGAGGAGGAATTCGCCAACTTGAGGATATGAAAAAAATTCTTCGAGCTGGAGCGGATAAGGTTGCCATTAATTCGGCAGCGGTAAAAGATCCAGATCTGATTCGGACTGGGGCAAAAATGTTCGGCTCCCAGTGTATTGTTGTGGCTATAGATGGCAAAAAGCGTTCAGATGGTACAGGATGGAATGTATATACTCATGGAGGACGTCAGGACACAGGGATGGATTTGCTGGATTGGGTTTCAAAAGTTGAGAGTTTAGGTGCAGGTGAGATTTTATTGACCAGTATTGATGCTGATGGAACAAAAGCAGGATTTGATCTACCAATGCTTCAAGCTGTGGCTAGTAAGGTAAATATTCCTGTGATTGCTTCTGGGGGTGCAGGTTCATTAGAAGATTTCGTTGAGGTATTGACTGTTGGTCAGGCTGATGCGGCTTTGGCAGCTTCGATTTTTCATTTTAAAGAACTAACCATTTCTGAAGTGAAAAGTGAGTTAGAATCTAGAGGAGTATTGGTTCGAAGAATCATTAGTGAATGAAAGGGATGTTAATTGATGAAAGATTTAGATAAGCTTAAGTTTGATAAAAACGGTTTAATTCCTGCGATTGTACAGGATTGGCGAACAAAAAAAGTTTTGATGCTTGGTTATATGAATCAAGAATCGCTAAATAAAAGCATTCAGAGTGGTGAATGCTGGTTTTACAGCAGGAGTCGTCAAGAGCTTTGGCACAAAGGAGAGACCTCGGGTAACTTACAGAAAATCAAAGCTATTTCTTATGATTGTGATGGGGATGCTATTTTGGTGGAAGTGATTCCTGCTGGCCCTGCGTGTCATACTGGAGAGATAAGTTGTTTTTTTCAACATATTATAGAAGATACTTCTAGGGTTTCATTGGAGATGATTTTAAATTCTTTATATACACGGATTTTGGAGCGAAGGATGAAGCCAGTGGAAGGATCTTATACTAATTATTTGTTTAAGGAGGGGTTGGACAAAATTTTAAAAAAGGTGGGAGAAGAGGCTGCTGAAGTTATTATTACTGCCAAAAACCAGTCAAAAGAAGATTTTATAAACGAGATGGCTGATTTAATATATCATTTATCAGTTCTTACCGTTGAAAAAGAATGTATTCCAGATGAGATTGGTGAGGAATTGGCGGATAGATTTCGCATTAACCGAACAAAATCAAAATAAAATTATTTTAGAAAAGGATTCTTTTAGTTTTTGGTCGAAATAAACTAAGAGAGTCTTTTTTTGGTATATAAAACCTCAAAATGGTTATGATGGAAAGCAGTACGGTAGCAAGTTTTTCTTCTTATTGACGGTCTTGTTATAAGAATGATATACTAAATAGATATAAATGATTTTAAGTTCAGGAGGTTTATCATGTTAAATATAAGTGAATTAGAAGTCAGGACAATAAGTGAACTTCATGCACTGGCGAAAAATTTGGGTATATCAAAATATACCCGATTGAAGAAGAAAGAATTGATTTTTGATATTTTAAAGGCAGAGACAGAAAAAGGTGGGTTGATTTTTGCTGAAGGTGTTTTAGAAATTATTCAACCTGAGGGGTATGGTTTTTTACGACCTTCTAAGTATGTACCTACTCCTGATGATATTTACATATCCTCTTCTCAGATTAAACGATTTGAAATGAGAAATGGTGATGTAGTTTCGGGGCAGGTTCGACGGCCAAAGGAGAATGAAAAGTATCTGGCTCTTCTACGTGTGGAAGCAGTTAACTATCAAAATCCTGAATTTGCTCGTGAACGTGCTCACTTCGAAGATTTAACTCCTCTTTACCCTCAGAAAAGGCTTACTCTAGAAAACCATTCTCGTGATATATCATCCAGATTAATTGATTTAGTAGCACCAATTGGTGCTGGACAGCGTGGCTTGATTGTTGCGCCTCCCAAAGCTGGGAAAACAGTTTTGCTAAAAAAGATTGCCAATAGTATACGTCAAAACCATCCAGAAGTTAAATTAATGGTTATCTTAATAGATGAACGTCCAGAAGAAGTTACGGATATGATTAGATCTGTTGACGCAGAAGTTGTGGCATCGACCTTTGATGAGCCACCTGAGAATCATATAAAAGTTGCTGAGTTGGTTTTACAGAAGGCAAAACGTCTTGTGGAACATAAATATGATGTAGTAATTTTATTAGATAGCATTACTCGTCTGGCTAGGGCATATAATTTAACAATTCCATCTAGTGGTAGAACTTTATCTGGAGGATTAGATCCCACTGCTATGTATTACCCTAAGCGCTTTTTTGGTGCAGCTCGTAATATAGAAGAGGGTGGAAGTTTAACAGTGATTGCTACATCATTAGTAGAAACAGGAAGTCGGATGGATGAGGTAATTTATGAAGAGTTTAAAGGAACAGGTAATATGGAACTACATTTAGATCGCCGAATTGGGGAACAGCGAATTTTTCCTGCGATTGATATTCGACGCTCAGGCACTCGGAAAGAGGAATTACTTTTAACACAGGAAGAATTAAAGATTATGTGGAAATTTAGAAAAGCTATTAGTAATTCTGATTCAGCAAAAGTACTTAACTCATTTATTCGAAAAATTAAAAGCACAGCAAATAACGAAGAACTTTTGAATGTTCTAGAAAAATTCTTGACGAAAGCGGAGTGAGATAAATGCGCCTTTCTCCTTTAGCCAAACGCGAGGTTTTAGGTGGTGTATTACTTTTCGCTATAATTATTTTTTTTACAATTACCTACTCATTTTCTGAACCTATTACACCGCCTGAGGAGGCTAAGATTTGTTTAACTGAAGATATTTTATTAAATCCCATCTTACAGGATAGAGAAATTTGGAAGGTAAATTCCAAAACCGTTTATTCTGAAAACCAAGATATCAGTGAGAATCCAATCTTAGCTGAAAAAAATGAATATTTGGGATTTTTATTGAACAATTCCTTTAGTGAAACAGATTCTTCTGTTAATCTAACATTAATTGAATCTCCTATCCTTAATACACGTCCTGAAAATCTATTGGTTGATATAAAATCTTCACGTGAGAAAACGCTTTTGAAAGCCGCAGGAGTGAAGGTTTCTGTTCATAAGGTTAAATCAGGAGAAAGTCTTTGGGATATTTCAAGAATGTATGGAATTGATATTGAGACCATTATTGGGGCCAACCAACAAGATACTAATATTAATAAGCTTAAGGTCGGTCAGGAACTTAACATTTTAAGTGAAAAAGGTGTAATACATAAAGTTAATCCCTATGAAACTTTGAGTAGTATAAGTCGTCTCTATGGTATTGCAACTAAAGAAATCATGAATTTTAATGATCTAAAATCATCTAATTTAAAGATTGGTCAGACTTTGGTTATTCCAGAAGCAATTCCGTTGGATTTAGAATGTAGATCAGGTTTTTCAGAAGGTTTTATCTGGCCAGTTCGTGCTCGGATTTCTTCAGTTTTTGGATCGCGCTGGGGAAAAATGCATAATGGAATTGACCTTGTAGTTTCAACTGGTACACCTGTTAAAGCGGCTAAGTCAGGTAAAATTATCTTTGCTGCTACAGCTTCAGGATATGGTAAAGCAGTCTATATTCAGCATGATGATAAGACGGTTACTCGTTATGGGCATAATAGTAAGCTTCTTGTGAAGAAAAATGATTATGTTTATCAGGGTGAGATTATTACGCTGTCTGGAAATACTGGGGTTTCGACAGGTCCTCATTTGCATTTTGAGATAAGGATTAATGGGAAGCCACAAAATCCGTTGAATTATCTTAAGAAATAAGCCGGTCAAATGTTGGCAAAGAGTTTGAAATTATCCTTGATTCTTGCCTTAAGATGGGTTATAATATAAGCTGTACTGTGTTCAAAAAATTACTATAGTGGGTTTTTACAACATTGTAATTGTTATATCATACAGATTTTTTTGTAGAGAGAGGTGAAAGAAAATGAAAAAAGGAATTCATCCAGAAGTTAAAAAGCAAATGGTTACTTGTATTTGTGGTGCGGAGTTTGAACTTTCTTGCACAGTAGATGGTATTAAGACCGAGATTTGTTCAAAATGTCATCCTTTCTATACTGGCAAAACCAAGCGTGCGACTGCTGGTGGTCGGGTTGAGAAGTTCAACAAAAAATTTGGAATGGAATCTTAATTCGTTTTTAAAACAGAGCTTAGTGCTCTGTTTTTTTTTTGCAAACTTTTCCGTCAGTTTTGGGCAGGAAATATCTATTTCACAACGAAGTGTATTATGTTATGTCCTAATAATTGTTCATAAATTTTGCTAAGTGAGGTGAAACTATTGTATAAGATACAGAATACGGGATGGATTGAAGCCATAACCGGTTCAATGTATTGCGGGAAAAGTGAAGAATTAATACGACGGATTCGTCGTGCTAAAATTGCTAGGCAGGAAGTACAGGTTTTCAAGCCGATGATTGATAATCGGTATCACAAGGCTAATGTAGTTTCCCACAATGGAGAACAGGTAGAAGCAATTTCTATAGATCACCCAGATCAAATTCTTGAGAGGCTAAATCCAGACATAGATGTAGTAGCGATTGATGAAATACAATTTTTCGATGATAGAATTGTGGATATTTGTGAACAAATGGCTAACGATGGAATTAGGGTTATCGTTGCAGGGTTAGACCGAGATTTTCGAGGAGAGGCTTTCGGGCCAATGCCTAAACTTTTAACTTATGCAGAATATATTGATAAACTTCATGCAATTTGCATCAAATGTGGAAATCCAGCCAGTCGCACTCAACGTTTGATCAATGGTGAACCAGCTCAATATAATGAACCAGTTATTCTAGTCGGAGCCAAGGAAGTATATGAAGCCAGATGCCGGGGATGTCATGAGGTACCTGGAAAGGGGGAAGATTAGAATGGCTAAAAAGTTTCAATATGGTGGTCAAGCAGTTATTGAAGGTGTTATGATGCGGGGTAAAGAATGGTTAGCTATTGCTGTACGTCGTCCAGACGGTGAGATTGTTGTGGAAAAAGAAAAGATTAAATCTATCACTCAAAAGTTTCCTTTTCTCAAATGGCCGTTTTTGAGAGGAATGGTATCATTGATTGAATCTATGGTGATTGGTATGAAAGCGATCACTTTTTCAGCGAATCAAGCTTTAGATGAAGGAGAAGAAGAAGAAAAACTTTCATGGCGGGAGATGCTATTTTCAATTGTCATTGCTTTTGGTATGGCTGTACTTTTATTTGTTATATTACCAGCTAGCGTTGCTAGATTGGTTCAAGATCATATTTCCAGCAATATGGTTTTGAATTTAATTGAAGGCTGTGCGAAAGTTACTGCATTTATTGGATATATCTTAGTTATTTCTCTGATGAAAGATATCAGACGTATTTTTCAATATCATGGTGCAGAACATGTAACCATCCATGCATATGAAAATGGAGATGAGTTGACTGTGGAAAATGCACGTAAATATAGTCCTCTTCATCCAAGGTGTGGAACCAATTTTATGTTTATTGTAATTATGATTAGTATTATTTTTTTCTCATTCTTTGGTCGTCCTGCTTTATTAAAGCGGATATTAATTCACCTAGCTCTCTTACCAGTGATTGCAGGGGTTTCTTATGAAGTATTAAAAAAAGCTGGGGGAGAGAAAGTTAATCCAATTATTAGGTTGATTGCCATGCCAGGGATTTGGTTACAGAAATTAACCACTCGTACTCCATCTGCTGACCAGATTGAAGTAGCAATTGCTTCACTTAAGGCTGTATTAGAGGAGGAATAGGATTAAGGAGGTTTTATTTTTAATATGGAGAATTTATTGGATAAATTGAAAGGTATTTCTGATAAGTATGATGCTCTTGGAGAGAAGATGTTAGATCCTTCTATTCACTCAGATAACAGAGAGTATCAAAAAGTTGCTAGAGAACATGCTTCTCTTCGCGAAGTGGTTGAAAAATATTATCAGTATAGAGATGTTGTTGAAGGAATCAAGGAAGCGAAAGCAATTTTGGCAGAAGGTGCAGATCTAGAATTGAAAGAATTGGCTCAAATGGATTTAAGTGAGTTAATTCCTCAGAAGGAAAAATTGGATGAAGAGTTTCCTATTCTTTTATTACCGCAAGATCCTAATGATGAAAAGAATGTTATTTTGGAGATCAGAGCAGGTGCAGGTGGAGATGAGGCCGCTCTCTTTGCTGCAGATCTTTTTAGAATGTACACCTATTATGCTGAAGAACATCGTTGGAAGACTGAAGTTCTAAGTTCAAATGAGTCTGGAATTGGTGGTTTTAAAGAAATGATCTTTATTATTGAAGGTATGGGTGCTTATAGTCGCTTAAAGTATGAAAGTGGTGTTCATAGGGTTCAACGGGTTCCAGCTACAGAGACAAGTGGTCGAATTCATACATCAACTGCAACTGTAGCGGTTCTGCCAGAGGCAGAAGAGGTAGAGGTAGAGATTGATCAAAAAGATTTAAGAATTGATACCTTTCGTTCTAGTGGTTCTGGGGGACAACATGTTAACACTACTGATTCTGCTATACGGATTACTCATCTACCTACTGGAATAGTTGTTTCCTGTCAGGATGAAAAATCTCAGCATAAGAATCGTGATAAGGCGATGAAGGTTTTGTATGCCAAACTTAATGATATGGCTCATGCGGAAGCTCATGCAGAGGAAGCAGAAGCTAGAAAATCTCAGGTTGGAACAGGGGATCGTAGTGAAAGAATTCGTACCTACAATTTCCCACAAGGTCGAGTCTCTGACCATCGTATTAATCTAACAGTTTATCAGTTAGAGCAAGTATTAAATGGTGATATAGATCAATTTATTGATCAGTTAATTACCTATGATCAAGCAGAAAAATTAAAGAGGGTGTAATGAAATTGAGTAACAGGTTAACCATTAAAGAAATTTTGGAGCGGACAATTGAACATTTTACGAAATATGAGATTCATAATCCACGATTGGATGCAGAAGTTTTACTTGCCGATCTTTTAGGGTTGGAACGAATCCAGCTCTATGTTCGTTATGATCAACCTTTGAAAAAAGATGAGATTGATCAATATCGTGAAAGGATTATTCTTCGCTCTAAAAAGGTTCCTGTTCAATATATTGTAGGTCATCAGGAATTTATGTCTCTTGATTTCGTTGTTGGTAAAGGTGTATTGATTCCACGCCCTGAAACTGAACATCTGGTGGAAACAGTGATAAACTTTATCAAAGAAAAAGAGATGGAGAGTCCACTTATTGTGGATATTGGAACTGGAAGTGGAGCTATTGCTGTTTCTCTTGCCCATTATATTTCTAATGCTAGAGTGGTTGGAGTTGATATTTCTCCTGAAGCTTTAGAGATAGCGAAGAAAAATGTAGAGAAACATCTTTTGATAGACCGAGTTACTTTTTTAAATGGTTCGTTTCTAAAACCTATTATTAATGCTGGTCTTAAACCTCAAGTGGTGGTATCTAACCCACCTTATATTCGCCGTAATGATCTTGAGAAACTTCAAGCAGAAGTTAAAATGGAACCAAAGCTTGCTTTAGATGGTGGAATAGATGGGTTAGATGCATATCGTCAGATTATTGCTCAATCTGTAGAAATTGATCCTGATATATTAGCTTTTGAAGTGGGATTTGATCAGGCTAGAGATGTAGCTGAAATGCTGGAAAAGAATTTTGCCGAAATTCACATTATTAAAGATCTTGCAGGTATTAACAGAGTGGTTATTGGTAAAAGAAACCAAGCAGGTTGATTCTTTTAGAATCCCTGCTTTTTCACTAAACCTTTTGAATCGGAATTTATAGTTTAATTTATTTTTTTTTTGTAAAAGCTAAGAACTAGAATTGATCCGATTGAATGGAGCAATGATTCACATTTTGAAATTACAGAAGATAAGCTAAAACAAGTGGGGATGATGTATGAGAACGGAAGTTTTAAAGATTGATTATGAGTATGGATATGGTGATCATGATTTCACTACACATTCTGGAATTTTAAGGGGAGCTGAAATTCTGCGTCTTGGTGGGTTGGTAGCTTTTCCTACAGAGACAGTATATGGGTTAGGAGCTAATGGTTTAGATGTGACAGCAGTTAAAAAAATTTATCTAGCTAAAGGTAGACCTTCCGATAATCCATTGATTTTACATATTGCAGATATAAGCGAACTTTATCCATTGATAATTGGTATACCAGAAAAAGCTAAACTGCTGATTGAACGATTTTGGCCTGGCCCATTGACTTTGGTCTTTAAAAAACAGAGTCATATACTAGCTCAGGTCACAGGAGGCTTAGAAACAGTAGCTGTTCGAATGCCTTCCCATCCAATTGCAAGAGCTTTGATAGCTGCTGCAAAAGTACCTATTGCAGCACCAAGTGCAAATCGTTCTGGACGCCCGAGTCCTACTTTAGCTGAACATGTTATTACTGATCTTGAGGGTCGGGTCGAGATGATTATTGATGGAGGATCTTGCAAGTTAGGAATCGAATCTACAGTTATAGATTGTTCAGAAGAAGAATTAGTTTTGTTACGTCCAGGAAGCATTTCAGTAGAGGATTTACAGGAAGTAATAGGTGAATTTTCTTATGATGTGGGTATTAAGACTCAAGATAAAAATTTAGATAAAGATTTTAAACCGAGAAGCCCTGGAATGAAGTATCGTCATTATTCTCCTAAAGCAGAACTTATGATAATTGAAGGAGAAGGTTCGAAAGTTAGAAAGAAAATGTTGGAGATGATTCAGAATTCTGATCAGAAGCTAGGGATTTTAGCTACCCGAGAAATGATCGAAAGTTTTCAAGATATTTCTTCCAAGCTTGTAATTAAAGTGTTAGGAAGTCGAGATAATTTAGAAGAGATGGCGTCACGACTTTTTAAGTTGTTGCGTGAATTTGATGAAGAGGAAATTGATTTGATTTTAGCTGAAGGATTGCCCTTACATGGATTTGGTTTCGCAGTGATGAATCGTTTGTCAAAGGCTGCGGGATATCAAATTTTAAGGGTATAACTTAAACATTCACTATCAACTCAGGAGGAAAATATGAATGCTGATTTAGGATTTATGACAGTTTTACTAATTGCTGTCGCTTTAGGGATGGATGCATTTTCTTTATTTATCGGAGTTGGCATGCAAGGGGTTGATACCTATAGAACAGGGCAACTTACATTAACGGTGGGAATTTTGCATATTATCTTTCCATTACTAGGAATTTTTATTGGTCAAACTTTAGGTACTGTTGCTGGTGACTATGCATCTTATTTTGGAGCAAATTTATTGATCCTACTGGGTGCAAAAATGATTTATAATGAATTTACTGAGGATGAAGAAGAAAAAGAATCTATTCAATCTGGTGGGGGAATTAACTCAACCTGGCAATCGATTATTCTACCAATAAGTGTGAGTATAGATTCTTTTAGTATAGGTTTTAGCTTAGGAACCTTTGGAGTACAAAAATTACTTTTTACAACTGGTATTTTTGGGGTAGTTGCAGCAATAATGACCTTTACTGGTCTTTTCTTGGGAGAGAGAATAGGTCATGCTATCGAAAAGACAGATTTAATTGGTGGAATTATATTAATCATTTTAGGTTTAAAGATGTTGTTTACATAAAGGGGGAATTTGGTTGGCAAAAAAAATTTTGTTTGTTTGTACAGGAAATACATGCAGAAGTAGTATGGCCGAATATCTCTTTAGTAAACTAATAGAAATAGAAGGTCGTAGTGATGAGTTGGTAATAAGCTCTGCTGGTGTTGCAGCGATAGAAAATGATTTAGCTGCAAATCAAGCTATTGAGGTGTTATGCGGTAAAGGAATTGATGGTATTTGTGAGCATAAAGCTACACTTATCAACGATTCTATAGTAAAAGATGCTGATTTGATCTTAACTATGACCAGCAGTCATAGAGAGTTAATACTAAATAAATATCCAGAAGTAGAAGAAAAGGTCTATATTTTAAAGGAATACACTATTAAGACCGAAGAGAATGAGAATGAAATTTATAATCTGGATATTAAAGATCCTTATGGGCAGTCTGTAGAAGTTTATAAAGCATGTGCTAGTGAATTAGAAGTTTCTCTTAAAAAATTATTAGTGAAAGTGTAGGATAGAAGTCCTGATTTTTAAAAAATTGAAGGACTTTTTATAAAGATAACGAAATTACTGAGGGAGGAAGAGGGATGAAAATTGCGATTGGTTCTGATCATGGTGGATTTCTCTTAAAGGAGGAAGTAAAAAAACTGTTAACAGCAATGAATCTAGAATATAAAGATTTTGGTCCTGATTCAACAGAATCGGTTGATTATCCAGACTTCGCTGATGCTGTAGCCAAATCTGTGGCTTCTGGTGAATTCGATCGGGGTGTTTTAGTCTGTGGTACTGGTATTGGAATGTCCATTTCAGCAAATAAAGTTTCTGGCATTAGAGCTGCTCTATGCCATGATTGTTTTTCAGCAAAAGCAACTCGGGAACATAATGACTCGAACATTCTTTGTTTGGGTGAAAGGGTTGTAGGTAGAGGGCTAGCTTTAGAAATTGCAAAATTATGGCTAGAAACAGAGTTTGCGGGTGGCCGTCATCAAAGAAGAGTAGATAAAATAATGGCATTAGAAAGGGGAACAGAATAATGAGCAATGTACATGTTATTGATCATCCTTTAATTCAACACAAATTAACTCTTATACGTGATGAATCAACTGGCGCAAAAGAATTTAGAGAACTATTGAATGAGATTGCGATGCTAATGGCATATGAAGTTACCAGAGATTTACCTTTAGTTGAGGTAGAAGTGAAGACACCTGTAACTATGGCTAAAGCTAAGATGATTGAAGGAAAAAAATTAGGAATTGTTCCTATTTTGCGAGCAGGTCTTGGAATGGTAGATGGGATTCTCAGTTTAATACCGGCTGCAAAAGTTGGTCATATTGGTCTTTATCGTGATCCTGAGACTTTAAAACCTGTTGAGTATTATTGTAAGATGCCTACTGATATAGGTGAGCGTGAACTGATTGTTGTGGATCCAATGTTGGCAACTGGAGGTTCTGCTTCTGCAGCAATTCAATTCGTTAAAGATCGAGGTGGAAAGCATATCAAATTAATGTGTTTGATTGCTGCTCCTGAAGGTATTGAAGTTATACAAAAGAACCATCCTGATGTAGATATTTATGTTGCAGGAGTAGATGACTGCTTGAATGACCATGCTTATATTGTACCCGGATTAGGGGATGCTGGAGATAGGTTATATGGAACAAAGTAGACCTAAGTGGAATTCCTATTTTATGGAAATCACCCATGTGGTGGCAAAACGTTCTACTTGTTTGCGCAGAAAGGTAGGAGCAATTATTGTTCTAGACAAAAGGATTTTAGCAACTGGGTATAATGGCGCTCCAAGTAACCTATCTCATTGTGAAGAGGTAGGCTGTCTTCGGTCCAAACTTCAAGTTCCATCTGGAGAAAGACATGAGCTTTGCCGTGGGCTGCATGCTGAGCAGAATGCTATTATTCAGGCGGCCCTCCATGGTTCTTCTATAAAAGGTGCAACACTTTACTGCACACTTCAACCATGTGTAGTCTGTACTAAAATGATCATCAATGCTGGCATTGAAGAGGTCATTTATGAGGGAGATTATCCTGATTCTCTTTCAAAAGATATGTTTAGTCAGGCGGGAATTCGAGTTAAGATTTTTGAATCTGCCAAAAAGTAACATGCCAAATTAATTGACTTTACGCTGTGGAGAAGGTAGAATCATGTTTGGACATATTTGTCCTTAGAAAGGATGGGATAGAAGATGCAGAATGCCCTGTTTGCTTTCGTTATTTCTTTGTTGGTTGCGTATGTACTAACTCCTCTGATTAGAAATTTATGTCTGATCACTGGAGCGGTAGCACAGCCTGGAGAACGCAGGGTGCATGTTCGGCCTGTTCCTAGTCTTGGAGGTATTGCTATTTATTTCGGTGTGGTATTAGCTCTGCTTACCACAATGACTGATTTAAGTTCAAACCGTACAATGCAAGGAATTTTGGTTGGAAGCACTTTTATTGTCATTTTGGGAATCGTAGATGATCTTTGTGAACTTCGCCCCAGATATAAACTCCTTGGACAAATTTTGGCAGCTGGAATTCTAGTTTCCTTTGGCATCAAGATTGATTTTGTTACTAATCCATTTGGAGGCATGATTTATTTAGGTATTTGGGGAATTCCTTTAACTATTTTTTGGATTGTGGGTATAATTAATGCTGTTAATTTGATTGACGGTTTAGATGGATTAGCGGCTGGTGTATCTACTATTGCTTCTTTTACACTTTTAGTTGTGGCGATTCAAGAAGGTAATATGATGATTGTTTTGCTAACGGCATCTCTTGCTGGTGCTGCCTTAGGTTTTTTAAAGTATAATTTTAATCCTGCAAAAATTTTTATGGGTGACACAGGTTCTATGTTTTTAGGTTTCATGTTAGCCACCGTTTCCACCTCGGGTGCTTTAAAGAGTGCAACGGCAGCAACGATTTTAGTTCCAGTTCTTGCTCTTGGTGTGCCCATTTTTGATACAGTATTTGCAATCATTCGTCGTAGATATAATGGTCAACCAGTATCTCAAGCAGATCAGGGACATTTACACCATCGATTGCTTCAGAGAGGTTTAAGTCATCGTCAAGCGGTACTAGTGGTTTATGTGATCAGTATTTGCCTGGGCTTGACTGCTATTGCTATTAATGGAGCCTCTGCTTCTGAAGTTATTGTTCTTGTTGTTGTGACTATAAGTGCTCTTTGTATTGGTGCGTGGAAATTGGGAATTTTCGCTGTGGAATTAAGTACAACTAGAAAACAGGCAGGCATGTAGAGACTAGCAGGATGAGTTATAGTAGTAATCTGTTTTATATCTTTTGAGATATGCCCCCCCCACTTCTATAAGTGGGGGGAATTGTTTTTAATCTTCAGTGTGGGTAGAATCCCCTACTGAAGCCCCAATGTTCAGCTTTAGCTGGAGGAGTTCACTTTTATAATTAAATTTAAGCAATGTAGGGATAATAGTTTCAGGGTTAAAAGAAAGTTGGTGGAAACTATGAAAAAGAGAATAATGACGATTTTTGGGACAAGACCAGAAGCGATAAAAATGGCTCCAGTTGTTAAAGCTTTAGAGAGAGATTCAGAATTAGAGCCTATTGTTGCTGTTACTGCTCAACATAGAGAGATGCTTGATCAGGTTTTAAAACTTTTTGAAATTGAACCTCATTATGATTTGGATATTATGAAGGAACGACAGAGTTTAACTGGTATATTGATCCGCGCTCTTCATGGCTTAGAGGAAGTGATCGCCAAAGAACGTCCAGACCTTGTTTTGGTTCATGGTGATACGGCTACTACTTTTGCAGGTGCTATGGCAGCATATTATCAGCGTGTTCCTGTAGGGCATGTTGAAGCAGGTTTACGTACATGGGATAAATACCATCCATATCCAGAGGAAATGAATCGTCATTTGACGGGTGTATTAGCCGACTTGCATTTTGCACCTGGTATTGAGTCGAAAGAAAATCTTTTAAAAGAAAATGTCCCTGAGAAGAAAGTTTTTTTGACTGGTAATACTGTCATTGATGCTTTGTTTATGGTTTTAAAAAAAGATTATCAATTTAGTAATACTAAAATCCAGAATGTTATATCTAGTAATAGAAGGCTTATCTTAATGACCGCACATCGCCGTGAAAATTGGGGAAAACCTCTTGAAAACATCTGTAAGGCAGTATTGCAGATTGTTGAAGAGAATTCAGATGTGGAATTAATTTATCCTGTTCATTTGAACCCTGTTGTTCGTGAAATTGTTTTTAAATATTTAAAAGATCAGGAACGAATTCATCTGATTGACCCATTAGATTATCTTCCGTTTTCACATCTTATGCAAAAAGCCTATATCATACTTTCAGATTCGGGTGGAATTCAAGAAGAAGCCCCTGCATTGGGTAAACCGGTATTGGTAATGCGAGAAAAGACGGAAAGACCTGAAGCGGTATCTGCTGGAACTGTAAAGATCGTGGGGACTGATCAAGATAATATTTGTGCTGCACTAAATCAGCTACTTCATAGCCAAGATGCATATAACATAATGTCTAGTGCTCGAAATCCTTATGGTGATGGTCAATCTTCTAAGATGATAATAGATGTTATAAAAGAATATTTTAAGAATGATGGCGAACCATTATAACACAGGTTCGTCTTTTTTATTTTTAATAGGATAAAAATTTTAGTATTTGCTAGAAGGAATATAAAGATTCTTGTGGAATTATTATATTGCTAGTTATTTATAAAATATTTTTATTATAATATAATTTTCAGCGTATATAAATGAAAATTAGGAGGAATAAATAAATAATAATGGATACTAGGTGGACAGAAAATTTAGTAATTGTCTTTACTGAAATTGCAGAGACTGAAATTAAAAATAATGAATATCTAAAAGCTCTTACTACTTTAAAACAACTAATGGAACATATAAATTATTCATCTGAACATGACTTATATGGAAAGGCTCAGCATCTTTATGCTTTAGTATATAAATATCAAGGGAAGTATCAGCAGGCTAAAAAAGCTGCTTTAGCAGCTTTAGATTTCTATCAAAAGCGAGATGATAATAAAGAGCTTTGTCAAATTAGAGATTTAGTAGGGGAAATATTTTTTCAATTTTATAAGTTCAAAGAAGCTAAAGGACAGTGGGAGTTAGTTATTGAGGTGATATTAACTTCTTCTGATCTAGAAGAAAGAAAATATTATTTTTTAGCAAAAATTCATCTCAAATTGGCTCGAATGTTTTTGATTCAAACAAAGTATAAGTTGGCTAGAACTCACTATGCTAAAGCTCTTGCTTATTGTAGGAAGATTAATGATGAGAGTCTTACTTACAGATGTATAATAGGAATTGGAAAAACATATCACTTAGAAAATAGATTTGATATTGCTTTACGAGTGTATAATTATATTTTTGAGAAGGTATGTAAAAGAGGTGATAAGGTTTTAATTGGTCGTTTACTTCATAGCTATGGTGATATTCTAACAAAAACCAATAAATTGGGGAAAGCAAAATTAAATTATGAGAGAAGTTTGGAGTTATCGGAGGAAACAGGAGACTTTATAACATCAACTGCAACTTTACTGGAGATAGGTAGATTACATATGAAGAATGCTCCTGAGTTAACTTTAAAATTTTGTGAGAAAGCTTTTGATAAATTAATAGAAAATATAACTGCGGAGACAAAAGCAAAATGCGAACGAGTGATGGGAAAAGGTTTTTATTTGCTAGCAATTTATTATTGTAAAATTAAAGATTATGAAAAAACTATGGCTAATCTAATTGAAGCAGCGGAAATTTTTAATAAACTGGGCATGGAAAAAGAGAAGAAACGAGTATGCATATTATATTCTTGTATTAATCATCAGGTGATTCGCAAGGAAACATATCACTCAAAATCTCAAGTTTTATCTATGAAATTGGGTATTATTTGATCTAGTTAAGTAATTATTTTTGAAAATCAGTAAATTCCGAAATAAACCCAGTAAAGGAGGAGGATATTGGGGGAAAATGTAGAATTGGTAGATGTGGACTTTTAAGAATGCTGAATGATATTATAAATAGGAGAGATTATATAATATGAAGAGCAAAGAATGGCAACAAATTTTACAGATGCTGGGTTTGGTTTCACAAGTAGGGCTGACCGTTATAGCTGCTGTTGGAGTTGCCTTTGTAATTGGTAGATTCCTTGATCGATTGCTCGGTGTTACCTTTGTTCTTACTCCAATTTTTATGATATTAGGTGTAGCTTCTGGCTTCATGTCAGTGTATCGAATGATTATTAAGTTTTTTGATAAACCAAAAAAGGATGATTAATGTGGATGAAAATATAAAAAAAAATATAAGTATTGAAAAGCAAATCATCCAATACGTAGTAAGAACTGCAATAGTATTGGTTATACTGATATTGATGTCTGGTGATTTAAATGTTTTGAGAGGTTATTTGCTAGGTTTGATTATAGGACTATTAATGTTTTTTCGAATTGTTACTGTAGGAAAAAAATCTCTTAAGATGAGTAAAGAGAGAGTAGTCAGATATCGGCGATTTCAATATTTAATTCGTTATGTGATTTATGCTGCTGTATTATCAGTTGCTTTTCAACGTGAATATTTAAGTTTTGCAGGTACTGTAATTGGTCTTTTAACTATGAAAATTGGTATAGTTATTTGGGGATTACGGAAAGTTATTATAGATACATTTAAATCATTATTAAAGTCGAAATAATAACAAGTCATTATTTCTTAAGTTTTAAAGTCTTCAAAATCCTAATTTTGCTTGTAAGGGAGGTGAACTATTTGCTGAATCCAGGACCAAAGGTCGTATTTGAACTTCTTGGATTGCCTATTACCGATACATTAATTACTTCTTGGTTCGTCTCATTGGTGATACTTATAGCTGGAATTTTAATTGGGCGTAACCTGAAATTGGTTCCAGGTAGGACACAGATGGTCATGGAACTTTTTTTTACCGGTTTTGAGGGGTTAATTGATGGGATCATGCCAGGTGAAGGAAGGAAGTACATGCCGATGGTTGGTACCATTTTACTCTTCATTGGTCTATCCAATCTAAGTGGTTTTATTCCTTTTGTAAATAGCCCAACTTCTGATATTAATACAACAGTTGCGTATGCTGGTTTAGTATTTTTGGTCACTCACGCAGTTGCTATTCGTGAGAAGGGTATTGGAGGTTATCTAAAAAGCTTTGCTGAACCATCTATTATAATGTTGCCAATGAATATTATCGGTGAGATTTCCAAGCCTGTTTCTCATGCATTTCGTCTTTTTGGAAACATGGTTGGTGGTGGAATTCTGATTGCTATTGTGGTCATGTTGATTCCAGGATGGATTTTTCCATTCCATATTGCTCTTAATGCCTGGTTTAATTTAGCTCAAGGTCTTATTCAGGCATTTATCTTTGCTATGTTAACTGTTGTGTATATTAGTGTTCAAAAGAGTTAGTTTTTGTTAGTACGCCAATCAATTAAAATTTAAAATTTTGGGAGGAGGAAATAATAATGACTTTAGAGTTAATTCAAGCATGGGGACCGATTATTATTAAAGCAGCAGCCTATTTAGGTGCAGGTATTGCTATGGTTGCAGGTATTGGCCCTGGTATTGGTGAAGGCTTTGTAGGTGGTAAAGCAGTAGAGGCTATTGCTAGACAACCTGAAGCGAAAGGTGACATTTATTCTACTTTGATTCTTGGTGATGCAATCGCTGAGTCTACTGGTATTTACGCTCTGGTTATCGCTATCATTTTGATATTTGTTGTTTAATATTTGAGTGCGTGTGCACTTATTGTGTACACGCTCAAATATTTAGAAAGAAACTAAGTACTTTTTAGATTTAGGCGTACGACTTTTTATTTCCACATTAATGATAGTGATTAGCGCGTGTCAGCGTGTTTAACCAGGAAAGGGGGGCTTAGAATTATGATGGACCTAAACTGGACCATAGGCTGGCAGATAATAAATTTTTTAGTTTTGCTTGTTCTTCTTACTAAATTTCTATTTGTACCGATGTTCAAAGTTGTTGATGAACGTAGGGAAAATATTAAGGCTGAGTTAGATAATGCGGCTGAAAGTAGGGAGAAGGCAGCGTCTTTAGTTTCTCAATATCAGGATAAAATTGAATCTGCTCGTGATGATGCTGCTAAGATTATTGCTGATGCTGAAAAGCGAGGCAATGAGCGGCGTGAAGAGATTATTGTTGAGGCTAGGGAAGAGGCTAAGCGGATTAAAGAGAGGGCTATGGAAGAGATTGATCAGTCCAAGCGTCAAGCTTTGAGCCATTTGCGAGACGAAGTCTCTGATATTAGTTTACTAATTGCTCAAAAGTTTTTGACAGAATCTGTGGATTCTAAACTTCATCAGAATTTAGTGAAGGAGTTTGTGAATCAATTAGATCAAGATAAGCTGGGTGGCGCCAAATGTTAAAGAGCAGTGCAGTTGAAAGATATGCTAAAGCACTTTTTGACCTTGCTGTTGAAGAAAAACAGTTAGAATCATTTGGAAAAGAACTTGCTGGGATATATGATATTTTGCTAAATCATCCCGATTTAGAGAAACTTCTTTATCATCCACGGATTTTGGAAGATGATAAAAAAGATATGATGAAAAAAATTCTCGAATCTGTTGTTTCACCACTGGTTCTGAATTTTATTTTGTTAGTCATCGATAAAGGTAGAGAATCTATCTTAAAAGAGATTATTGAGCATTTTCAATATTTGGAGCGAGAAGCTCGAAATATTATGGAGGTTCAAGTGTTTACAGCCTTTAAACTTACTTCAGATAATCAAAAAAAGTTAATCTCTAAATTAGGCGGATTAACTAATAAAGTGATAGAATTAAAAGAGACAATAGATCCTTCATTGATTGGTGGGATCAAATTAAGAATTGGTGATCAAATCATAGATGGTAGTATTCAACGACATATGGAGTTAATTAAAGAAAATCTGGCAAATATCCAGGTTAGTCAGTTGGGGGTGAGTTGATAGTGAATTTGAGACCTGAAGAGATCAGTTCAATCATAAAGGAACAGATTAAGCGTTATGAAACCCAACTTGAAACCGTTGGTGTTGGAACCGTTCTCAATGTTGGTGACGGTATTGCTCAGGTTTATGGTCTTCGGGATGCTATGGCTGGTGAACTTTTAGAGTTTCCACATGGCGTGTATGGCATGGCTTTTAACCTTGAGGAAAATAGCGTAGGTTGCGTGCTTCTGGGTGATCAGACCAAAATTGCAGAAGGGGATACCGTTAAAAGAACCGGTAGAGTTGTTGAGGTTCCTGTTGGTGAAGCTTTAATCGGTCGTGTTGTTAATGCTTTAGGAGAACCTATCGATGGACGAGGTCCAATTGAAAATGAAGATTTTCGAGCTGTTGAATCTCCAGCACCTGGTGTTATTGATAGACAACCTGTAGATACACCACTTCAAACAGGATTAAAAGCAGTAGATGCAATGATACCTGTTGGTCGTGGTCAGCGTGAGTTAATTATCGGTGACCGTCAGACAGGTAAAACAGCTATTGGTATTGATACTATTATCAACCAAAAAGGAAAAGACGTCATCTGTATTTATGTAGCTATCGGTCAAAAAGCTTCAACTGTTGCACAAATTGTTGAACGCTTCAGAGATAATGGTGCAATGGATTATACTATTGTTGTAAGTGCTGGCGCTAGTGAAAGTGCACCACTTCAATATTTGGCTCCTTATTCTGGTTGTGCGATTGGTGAACATCTTATGCACAAGGGTAAAGATGTTTTGATAATTTATGATGACCTTTCAAAACATGCTGTAGCATATCGAGCTATGTCATTGTTGCTTAGAAGACCACCAGGACGTGAAGCATATCCTGGAGATGTATTCTATCTCCATAGTCGTCTTCTAGAAAGAGCTGCTCGCTTAAATGAAGATTTAGGTGGAGGTTCTTTGACAGCTTTACCTATTATTGAAACTCAAGCTGGTGATATATCTGCATATATTCCGACCAATGTTATTTCTATAACAGATGGTCAGATATTCCTTGAAACCGAATTATTTAATGCTGGTGTTCGTCCAGCGATTAACGTTGGTGTTTCAGTTTCTCGAGTAGGGGGTGCTGCACAGATTAAGGGTATGAAAGCTGTAGCAGGTTCACTTCGTTTAGATCTTTCTCAGTTTAGAGAATTAGAAGCTTTTGCACAATTTGGTTCTGATTTAGATAAAGCGACTAAAAGGCGTTTAGCTCGTGGTAATAGATTAGTTGAACTTTTAAAACAACCACAATATTCTCCGATGGAAGTTGAAGATCAAGTTATGTCACTGTATACTGCTGTTAAAGGTCACTTAGACGAGATTCCTTTAGAGGACGTTCGTCGCTTTGAAAGTGAATTTTTAAGAGTAATGCATAACAGCTATCCTGAGGTTGGAAACGCTATTCGCGAAACAGGTCGCTTTGATAAAGAGAATGAAGAAAAACTCGTAGAAGCAATTCGTGAATTTATTCGTAACTTCCATTTTAGTAAAAAAACTGTGGTTGAAGAACAGGCATAATAATTCACGAAATGCGAATCTATTAGAGTAAATGCATGGAAGTGAGGTGAGTGCAAAGTGCAGTCCATGCTTGATATTAAGCGCCGGATCAAGAGTGTTCAAAATACTCAAAAGATCACAAAGGCGATGAAGATGGTTGCAGCAGCTAAGTTAAAAAGAGCTCAAGAAAAAGCTGAAGGTTCTAGAGCCTTTTATGAAAAGACAAGAAATATATTTGAAAATGTAGCTGGTGCTGTTATTGATACAATTCATCCTCTTTTAGTTGAACGGGATGGAGATAGAGTTGGGTATATTATTATAACCGCAGATAAAGGTCTTGCAGGTGGTTATAATATTAAAATGATTAATGAAGTTGTGCAACACATCGAGGATAAGGAGAAGGCTAGCCTATTTACTATTGGGCGAAAGGGACGAGAGTTCTTTAATACTAGAAAATATAATGTGGTTTCTGAGTATTTAGGAATTGATGACAATCCCGATTTTAGTCTTGCTCAAAAAATTGCACAAGAGGTTATTCAACTATACGAAGAAGATGTTTTTGATAGGGTTATTTTAAGCTTTATGCGTTTTAAATCTGCTTTAAATCAGATACCTACTTTAGTGCCACTCCTTCCTATTCAACCGGAACAGGAAGGAAATGTATCAAAAATAGAGTATATTTATGAGCCTTCTGCAAGTGAAGTTTTAGATTGGATTTTGCCTAAATATGTAGAAAATCTTATATACAGTGCTTTATTAGAAGCGAAAGCTAGTGAGTTTGGGGCTCGGATGACAGCAATGGATTCTGCAACAGAGAACGCTCAGGAGATGATTGAAAAATTGACTCTAACTTATAATCGAGCTCGTCAGGCTGCTATTACTACTGAGATTTCTGAAATTATTAGTGGAGCTGAAGCACTGAAATAGAGTATGAAGGGGGTTGAAGACGATGAACGCCAAAAACGGTCAAAATATCGGTAAAGTAGTGCAAATTACCGGCCCCGTTATTGACGTTGAATTTGCGTCTGGCCAACTACCTGAGATATATCACGCTATTCGGGTTGTTTCTGAGAAAAATGGAGATGCTGGAAAGCATATAGACCTGATTGCTGAAGTTATGCACCATTTAGGTGATAATCGGGTACGTTGTGTTGCCATGAGTTCTACTGATGGTTTAACTAGAGGAACAAAAGCAGTTCATTTAGGTCAATCAATCAGTGTTCCTGTTGGTGAAGAAGTTCTTGGACGGATTTTTAACGTAATTGGTGAGCCTATAGATAAACAGGGTGATGTCAAGACTGCAGATAGAATGCCAATTCACCGTCCGGCTCCATCTTTTGAAGAGCAAGAGACAGTAACTGAGATTTTTGAAACAGGAATTAAGGTTATTGACCTTTTAGCTCCATATGTTAAAGGTGGTAAAGTCGGTTTATTCGGTGGTGCAGGTGTAGGTAAAACTGTTTTGATTCAGGAATTAATTAATAATATCGCGACTGAACATGGTGGTTATTCTGTATTCACTGGTGTAGGTGAAAGAACTCGTGAGGGAAATGACCTTTGGTTAGAGATGAGTGAATCTGGAGTTATTGATAAAGTAGCTATGGTATATGGTCAGATGAATGAACCACCTGGAGCACGGATGAGGGTTGGTTTGGCAGGTTTGACAATGGCTGAGCATTTTAGAGATCAGGGTAATGATGTACTTCTTTTTATTGATAATATTTTTAGATTTATTCAAGCAGGTTCAGAAGTTTCGGCTTTATTAGGACGGATGCCATCTGCTGTAGGTTATCAGCCAACACTAGCTACTGAAGTTGGTGAACTTCAAGAGAGAATTACATCAACTAAAACTGGTTCTATAACATCAGTGCAGGCTGTTTATGTTCCTGCTGATGACTTAACTGACCCAGCGCCTGCTACAACTTTTGCCCATTTAGACGCTAAAACCGTACTTTCACGTGCGATTGTAGAAAAAGGTATTTATCCAGCAGTGGATCCTTTGGATAGTGCTTCTCGAATTCTGGATCCTCAGATTTTGGGTGAAGAGCATTATAGTGTAGCTCGTGGTGTTCAGGAAACTTTACAAAGATATAAAGAGCTTCAAGATATTATTGCTATTCTGGGTATGGATGAATTAAGTGATGATGACAAGATAGTTGTAGGACGTGCTCGTCGGATTGAACGTTTCTTATCTCAACCATTCTTTGTAGCAGAACAATTTACAGGTAAGCCTGGTAAATTTGTATCATTAAAAGATTCCATCAATGGATTTAAAGAGATTCTGGAAGGTAAACATGATGATCTGCCCGAGGAAGCTTTCTATATGGTTGGAACGATTGAAGAAGCCGTTGAAAAGGCAAGAAAGCTTAGGGAGGAAGAATAGATATGGCTAGTACAATTGCCATTGATATCATTACTCCAGAAAGAGTAGTCTTTAAAGACGATATTGAGATGATCATTGTTCCAGCATTGGATGGACTTTTGGGTGTCTTACCTAGACATGCTCCGTTAGTTACAGGAATAAAAACAGGTGTTGTTAAGATTAAAAAAGATGGCAAAGAATTTTTTATTTCAACTAGTGGGGGAATTATGGAAGTTCAACTAGATCAAATTAATTTAGTTATTAGTACAGCAGAACTTCCAGAGGAAATCGATGTAGAACGGGCTCAACGTTCAAAAGAACGCGCTGAAGAACGACTAAGAAATAATGCTGTTCATAGTGATGAAATTCGCGCGAGAGCGGCTTTGGAACGTGCTATAGCACGATTAAAGGCTGCTGGACGTGACTATTAGAATGTTAAGAGTAGGGAGATATATCTCCTTGCTCTTTTTTTTATGTTGAACCCAAAAATTACGAAGTAGATTATTTAAGTAAAAGCATTGACAAATAAAAAGTAATAAATTATACTTAAATTAGAGTAACCGGTTAATTAAAAATTACTTAACAAAAAATATTAATTAACCTAACAATGTTAAACTTAAAAAACATTACGGGATTGGTGAGGGGGGAGTTTAAGCGAGTAAGATAAACACTTTATGTCTGTTATTAATTTTCGAAAAATTCAAAAAATAAAAAGGGGGAAGTATAATGAAGAAAAGTAGTATAGTAATACTAGCATTGGTTGTGGTGTTTTTATTTGTTTTAACAGGTTGTAATACCACTAAAAAAATTTCTAACGAAAAAGTAGTATTGAAGTTGGCTACCTGGGCAGGTGCGGAAGAATTAAAGGAATTACAGGGGATTGTTGATGGATTAAATACAAAATCAGAGGATTATCAAATCGAAGTAATGAGTATTCCATCTGATTATTATATTAAGATTCAAACTATGATTGCAGGAAATACAGCACCGGATTTTATGTGGTTATCACAAGAAAAGATACCAGCATTTGCTAGTATGGGTGCTATCCTGGACATTACTGATATGGCTCAAAAAAATAAGGATTTGAATATTAAAGGTTTCTATAAAGCTACCTTACAAACAGCTAAATATAATGAAAAATTGTATGGTTATCCATGGATTTCTCAACCAGTTATTATGTATTATAATAAAAATATTTTTGATGGAGCTGAAATTCCTTACCCAACAATGGACATGACCTGGACTGAATTTATTGAAGTAGGTAAAAAATTAACAAAAGATATTAATGGTGATGGCAAAAATGATCAGTATGGTTTTATTGTTAATGGTTGGCCACCAGTTCATATATGGTTATGGACTTATGGTGGAGATGTAATTAATTCAGAAGGAAAAGTTGTGATTGATTCTAAAGAATCAGTTGAAGGTATCAAAGTATTGTATGATATAATCAATACATATAAGATTACACCAAATTCAGCTCAGATTGAAACTCAAGGTTTTGGTGAACAATTTAAGACTGGTAAAATTGCAATGTTTATGGGAGGAGCTGGGGATGATTTTGAAAAGACTATAAAAGACTTTGAAGTAGGTACTTCAACAATACCTTATGCCAGTCAGAGAGCAACTTTTAATTGGATAGCATCTACAGTTATTTCCAGTAAAACTAAGAATAAAGAAGTTGCATTTAAAGCGTTGAGTGATTTAACAAAAGAATTCTTTAACTGGAAAGTTGTACCGCCTGTAAAATCTAAAGTAGATGATATTGCAAAAATTAGACCAGATAAGGAAGCTGCTATTTCAATAATTAAGAAATCTATGGAGTTTGGTAGAGGATTCAACAATAATGTGAAGCAGGCTGAGATTGACACAATTATCTGGGAAAATCTATATGACAAGATTCTTAGAGGAGAATTAAGTCCAGAAGAAGCAGCTAAGAATACTGCAACTAAGTTAAGAAAATTGTTGGAGAAATAATATAAAAAATATTAGTCTAACCACGGAAGAATGGTTTGTCATTTTTCTATGGTTAGGTTTTTAAAGATATTAAAGTAAAAGTAGGTGAGAGGATGAGATTGATATCAGTAAAAAATTTTAAAAAATATGAGGGTTATTTGTTTATTATGCCCTGGATATTGGGAATGCTGTTCTTTACGATTGGCCCGATCATATTTGCGATCTATATTGGATTAACTGATTGGAACGTATTAACAAAACCAAACTATATAGGTTTTAAAAATTATATCGACATATTTCAGGATGAAAATTTTTGGAATTCTTTAATGGTTACAGTTAAATTTGCAGTCTTTGCGATCCCTTTAGGTATAGTGACATCATTAACAATTGCAATATTGATGAATAAAGACTTAAAATTGATAAAAATATTTAGGACAATCTATTACTTACCAGCAGTAGTTTCTGGTGTAGCTGTTGCATTGTTATGGAGGTGGGTTTTAGACCCGGAGTTTGGATTAGTAAATCTTTTACTGGGCCAAATTGGTATTCAGGGACCTGGTTGGTTATCTGATCCAAATTGGGTGCTGCCTTCTTATATCATGATGGCTTTATGGGGTGCAGGTGGAGGAATGATAACCTATCTTGTTGGTTTAAGAGAAGTACCAAAAACTCTATATGAAGCTGCTGAGATTGATGGAGCAGGTGCAATAACTAAATTCATTAAGATTACCCTGCCATTATTGACACCAATTTTATTTTATAATTTGGTCATGGGGATAATTGGATCTTTCAGGAAATTTACAGATGCATATATTTTAGGAGGAGCAGGAAATCAAGGTAAATTCTACTTAGTATATTTATATGAAAATGCCTTTAAGTTTTTTAAAATGGGTTATGCAACTGCTCTTGCCTGGATATTGTTTGTAATTATATTTTTGATAACATTACTTGTATTTAAATCATCTTCTTTTTGGGTTTACTATGAATCAAGTGAAAATTAAGAGGTGAGGTGATTACTAATGCCTAAAATTGAAGAGATACATTTTTTGGCGAACAAAGAACTTATAAGAATAAAAAAGGCTAAAAAGAGACGCGAATGGATAAGTAAAATTATACTATATACTATTATAGCTATAGGTGCTTACTTGGCATTACTTCCTTTTTTCTGGATGATCTCTACTTCCCTAAAAGATAGTTCTGTTATATTTCAAATACCTCCTCGATGGATTTCAGAACATTTGGCCTGGGAAAACTACCCTAAAGCAATTAAGGCCATTCCCTTTATTCGCTTCACTTTTAACTCGGCTTTTATTACATTTTTTAGAATGATAGGAGAAATTTTTACAGGAGCATTGGTTGCATATGGATTTGCAAGATTTAAATTCCCAGGAAGACGAGTATTGTTTTTGATTCTTTTAGCTACAATTATGATTCCTGGAGAAATAACCTTAATTCCTGTATTTATTATGTTCACAAAACTTAATTGGATTGATACTTTCAAACCACTTATTATTCCGTCATATTTTGGTGGTTCAGCAGTTTTTATATTTTTCTTGAGACAGTATTTTGCAACGATTCCTAAACAATTAGAAGAGGCTGCTAGAATAGATGGTTGTAATTCTTTTCAAATATTCTATAAAATATTCCTTCCAATATCCAAACCTGCTTTAGCAACAATAGGAATCTGGTCATTTCAAGGAAGTTGGAATGACTTATTAGGACCATTGATTTACTTAAATAGTTTAAATAAGTTTACATTGCAAATAGGTTTGACTATGTATCGGAGTTTAAATAAAATAGAATGGGGCCAGTTAATGGCAGCATCTATATTGGTTATGTTGCCTGTACTTATTCTGTTCTTCGCAGCACAAAAATATTTTACAGAAGGTATTAAACTTACTGGCATCAAGGGTTAATAATGTAGGATTCAAAGTCGATAATCAAGTAATAATTATAGCAAAGGGTGAAGTGGATGATGAAAAAGGTTACAATGCAGGATATAGCTAATAGACTTGGTGTAAGTAAAGTAACAGTTTCTAAAGCTTTGAATGACAAGCCAGGAGTTAGTAATGATTTGAAGCAAAAAATTATTGATTTGGCTATAAAAATGGATTATAAATTTAATTCAATAGCCAAAGCTTTAAAAACTCATCGTACTGGAAATATTGGTGTTATCGTTTCAGAAACATTTTTTACTAAAAACGAATTTTTTTATACTAGAATTTTTGGGTATATTGAGAGAAAAGCTTCAGAGGAGAAGATTAATACTATACTAACAATTTTAACTGTAGATGAAGAAAAGGAAAATAAAATACCATTAATGTGTCAGGAACAAAAGATAGAAGGTTTATTGATTTTAGGACAGATTTCATATAAATATTTAATGTATTTAAAAGCATTAAATTTGCCGATAGTCTTAGTGGATTTTTATTATCGGAATATTAAATTAGACCATGTGGTTACAGATAACTTTTATGCAGGTTATAATATAGCAAGTTATCTCATTGAAAACGGTCATAAAGAAATAGGATTTTATGGTAATAATAACCTATATAGTAGTATTCAAGATCGTTATTTGGGTTATCAAAAAGCATTACTTGAGTATGGTTTTTCATTTAGTGAAAAGTATTTGCTTATGGATAGGGATAATGACGGAAATTATATAACCCCGGAACTTTCAGAAAATATTCCTACAGCATATGTTTGTAACTGTGATAAAGCAGCATATCTTTTGGGTTTATGGTTAAATTCTTTAGGGTATAAAATTCCAGAAGATATTTCATTGGTGAGTTTTGATGATGTGGAGTATAGTACTATGTTTAAGCCAACTATAACGACTGTAAGGGTTAAAAGAAAAGAAATGGCTGAAAAAGCGGTAAAACAGTTGTTATGGAGAATAGAAAATGATGAAAATGTAGGTCAGAGGATAATTATTGATACAGATATTGTATATAGAGATTCTGTGAAAGAACTTAATTAAGTGAACTCGTCCAGCTAAAGCTGAACATCGGGGCTTCAGTAGGGGATTCTACCCCCACTGAAGATTAAAAACAATTCCCCCCACTTATAGAAGTGGGGGTCTTAACTCAAAAGATAAAGACTGAGGGTAAGATGGTTGTAGTTTTTGTGTAGTAACAATAACGAAAAGAGGGGTTTACAGTGGTTAAACTAAAAAGATTGACTTTAAAACCAATATTGTCACCAATTAAAGTGCATGATTGGGAGAAGGAAGCAGTTTTTAATTGTGCCGCTATGTACGAAGATAATATGTTTCATCTATTTTATCGGGCTTCAAATAATTCCTTTCTCTTAAATACAGAGAAGCCGGAAGAAGAAAAAAAATTTATATCTTCCATAGGATATGCAGTAAGTGAAGATGGGATTAATTTTACACGATTTGAGAAACCAATTTTTAAAGGAGAGACAGAACAGGAAGCCTGGGGGGTAGAAGACCCAAGAATAACAAAAATTGATGATACATATTACATGCTCTATACAGGATTTGGCGGAAAGACATGGGATAATTATAAGATATGTATGGCTTGTTCGAAGGATATGAAAAACTGGGGAGAGCATAGAATTTTACTTGATGAATCAAATAAGGATGCAGCTCTTTTAACTGAAAAAGTTAATGGTAAATATATTTTATTTCATAGAAGGATACCAGATATTTGGGTTGCATATTCAGATAATCTAAAGGATTGGACAAACCATAAAATAGTAATGAAGCCAATTAAAAACACCTGGGAATCGGAAAAGGTAGGTATAGCTGGCCCACCGATTAAGAGAGAAGATGGATGGTTATTATTCTATCATGCAGTAGATGATAAAAATGTGTATAGACTTGGTGCAGCATTGTTAGATCTTGAAGATATATCAAAAGTTATCGTAAGATTACCAGAACCTATTTTAGAACCAGAACTAGAATGGGAAGTTAATGGACTTGTTCCTAATGTTGTTTTTAGCTGTGGAGCTGTAGAGGTTAACGGAAAGTATTATGTATATTATGGGGGGGCAGATACTCATATTGGAGTTGCCGTCATTGAAAAGGATAAAATACAGTTTTAAATGGAGGATAGTAGAGATGAGGTTTAATAAATACATTGAGCCTAAAACATGTCAGGAATTGTTATTAGCTTTTAAAGAAAGAACGTATGATATAAAGGGAGAAAAACTTATATTTACGGGTATTGGAGATAAAGATGTTTATAATATAACCGCTCCTTTTGAAGATGATGGAGAAATGGTGATAGCAGGCAGAGTAGAAGCAAGAGATTCTGAACACTCAGAAGTGAGATTTTTTATATTAGATAATAATATATGGCAGCCAAAAAATAGAAGCAAAAAATTCACATTACAAGATCCATTTGTAATAACAATTAAAGGCGAACTGGTCTTTGGTGGGGTAGAAATTTTTCCACATCCTGAAATTGAAAATGCACTCTGGTATAGGACTGTGTTTTATCGGGGAAGAGATACTACCAGTTTACATAGGTTTGCTGCTGGCCCTGACGGAATGAAGGATATAAGGCTTATAGAACTTAAGGATGGTAAAATTGGAGTATTTACAAGACCACAAGGAAAATTAGGTGGAAGGGGTAAAATAGGTTTTACAAAAATCAATTCTATTGATGAACTTAATGCAGATAATATTATGAAAGCTAAGATATTTGAAAAACAGTTTGTTGTTGAAGAGTGGGGAGGAACTAATGAAATCCATTTATTAAAAAGTGGCTTACTAGGTGTATTAGGGCATATTGCTTCCTTTGATGAGGATGGGAATCGACATTATTTTTCGATGACTTTTGCTTTTAACCCTGAAACATATGAAATGACAGAGATGAAGATTATTGCTACACGGAGTAATTTTCTAGAAGGTTCTACAAAAAGACCTGACTTAATGGATGTAATTTTTAGTGGTGGATTGATACGTCATAAAAACAAATTGGCTGAGTTTTATGCTGGAGTTTCTGATGCTGAAGCTCATAAGATAGTGATACCAGATCCGTTTATGGAATATGAAGAATAAAAGAAACAATAGAATTGTCTATGAATTGTGTCTGTGATGAAGTTGCACAGAGGGTTTAATTTATAGATGTAGAACGGGTTCAGCGTTCAAAAGAGCGCGCTGAAGAACGACTAAGAAATAATGCTGTTCATGGTGATGAAACTCGCGCTAGAGCAGCTTTGGAACGTGCTATAGCACGATTAAAGGCTGCTGGACGTGAATATTAGAATGTTAAGAGTAGGGATATAAGTCTCCTTGCTCTTTTTTTATGCGAATTTTAAAGAAGAATATTTTTTATCATTAGAAGGAGTTGCAGAAAAAAAGATCGAATTATAATATAATGTATGCATTTTTGGTACTAACAAAAATTCTAGTATTTGAGAAGCTGTGTAGAGGGGTGTTATAGTGAAGAAAGAAAAAATTTTCATAGGATGTATGTTATTTATTTTAATCGCAGTATTTATTGTAAATTGGTATTATGCTGAGATAATAAAAGAAACAATAGAATTGGGTATAACAAAAGCTAGTAATGAAGAATTTGTTTATGAATATGGTAATATTTTGGTGAATCCGCTCCGTAGACAAACAATAATTCAGGATTTACTAGTTTATGATAAAGAAGGAGCCAAACTAAAATATGGCGAACTTGAAATTCAATTAACCTGGGAAGATGTCAGAAAACTGATTATGAATGGTGAAATAAATGAATTGCGTGAATTAAGCATTAGAGCTAAAAATATGGTGTATCAAGATTACGAGGATAGTCCAAAGCTTTGTTTTAATAGTTTTTCTATCGAATATGATGGATGCATTACTGATCAGATGATATATGATCCCTTATTAATTTTAGATCAACCTCAGAAAATCACTATTTCAATAAAAGATATAATGATGATGGATTTTGCATATGAGGATGAATTGGATATTCCAATAGATGTATTGGAAGAATTTTTTACAATAAATGAAGTTAGTTTCACAGCAAACTATCATCCAGAAAATAGACGAGTAGAAATTGATGAAATAAAAGCTAGTAATTCAGATTTGAATTTTAATGGTTCAATATCTTCTAATTTTGAAATGAAAGGTTTTAAATCTAAAATTCCTGATTTTATGAAAGAAGAGTTGAAAAAATTATTTATTAACACAGAAGCTTTGGGAGAACTTTCAATAGATGAACTGTCGATGAATTGGGCATATGATAAGGGAGAAGTTGTATTCGCTTCAAAACTTATCACACCAGCGTTGTGTGCTATACTAGATGTGGAAGCATTCGATGATGAGGACCCACTTATAAAAGAGGCAAAACTGAAAATTTTCAATTTATCTGATGAAGTTATAGAAATGGTTCAATTTTTAGAATATCTAATGGGGATAGCTTTGCCAAGGGTAAGTGATCTTCAAATAAAAGAATCATCTTATTAAAAAAAGAAACCAGCTAGAACTGGTTTCTTTTAAGTATCTATGTAACCTATACCGCAATTAGCTAAATAACCCTAGTAATTTTGCGGACATAGCTAGAACTGCAATGACTAAAACTACTCGAATCCATTTATCGCCCTTAGATACAGCAAAATTACTTCCTAACCAGGCTCCGAAACCATTGCCGACAGCTAGAGTTAGACCAAGAATCCAATTAACTTTGCCATTCATTATAAAAATAGCGAGGGAAGAAATGGTATAGAAAGCTACAACAAAAACTTTTATACTGTTAATTTTAACAAGTGAGAGTCCGGTGATTAATGATAATGTAACGATGATTATCAAACCAACACCAGCTTGAATAAATCCACCATAAATTCCAACAAATAAAAAAGCAATCATTGCAAAGATACGACGTTTGAGAGTCATTTTTTCTATACTGGCTTCTAACTGTTTCTTAGGATTCCAGAGGATTAAGGCTAACATAATAACCATAACTACTGCAAGAATCTTATTAAAAATAGCATCAGGTAAATCGACTGCAATCGTAGAGCCGATAATAGAACCTATGATGGCTGGAATACCTAACATTAAGCTAAATTTCAAATTAAAATAACCTTTACGACGAAAGTTGGTTACAGCTACAATATTTTGAACCATTAGTGCAATTCGATTGGTACCATTTGCAACTGCAGAAGGAAGGCCTAAGAAGATTAAAACTGGCATTGCAATGAGAGAACCTCCACCTGCTAAAGTATTCAGAAATCCTGCTGCAGTTCCAGTTAGTAAAATTAGGATGATTTTTAATAATGTCATAGAGAAACCTCCTCAATTCGATATATACATATGATAACATGGAAATTTACTATATGGAAGAGTTTTTGATTAAGAATTGGTATGTATTTCCCGGGAAATGTCGATTAAGAGTAAGAGTTTTAACAACAAGGAATAATATTACATTTTATAGGACACAATAAATATAAATCTTTATCTCATAGGAGGAAATTGATGATGAACGAGAAATCAAAGTTAGAAAAGAGGGTGGAAACGGCTGCATTTGGAAAGCCAGAATTAAGACCCGAAGAACGCGCTAGATATTTAGGTGAATTCCGTGAGCGTGTATTGATCGCGTTAACAATAGACCAAGTTGAAGAACCAGGAGTTTATTCTGAAGTTCTCAAGGTATTATGTGACTCAAAGGCTAATAAATTGATTTTACTCCGAGATATTGATTTAGAACGCGCCAAGGATTATCTCAAACTAGCACGGGAGAAAAAAATTGCATTTAAACGTGTAGATTCACCTAAATTAAAAGGTGAGATTGGTTTGGTTGTAGTTAGTTTTAGAGCAGTAGACAAAGATGAAATTTTTTTACCAGATCGGAAAGAACACTTAATTAAATTAGGGTTATCTGAAAATTTAATTACCGCTGTTGATGAAAAAATCTGTAAAAGTTGTTGGAATCAACTAAAAAAACTTTGTCCTGATGAATTAGTTAACTATCAAATGATGTCATGGACAGAATCATTTTTTGGTATGAAATGTAAAGGATGTTTATGAAAATAATTCATTGTTAAATTAGATTAAAGTTAAAGGAATTCATGGTTTTGTGACGAAAATTTTACTATATGCATAATATACACTGGGATTCTAATTAAAAATTGCAGTAAGGAAATTAGATGATAGATTTATTAGAGGAGGCTTGGTTATGGAAAGAATAATGATAACTGGTGGGAAGCCACTTATGGGAGAGATACTTGTAAGTGGAGCTAAAAATGCAGCATTACCGATTGTTTGTGCCACACTTCTTGCTGATGGTGAAAGTGTTTTGAAAGATATACCTCATTTGCGAGATATATATAACTTTAAAAATATCTTGGAATCTCTAGGTGCAAAAGTTACTTTGGCTAATAATGAGATGCGGATTAACCCTAACAGTATAAATACTTTTGAAGCACCTTATGAATTGGTTCGTAAACTAAGAGCATCATATTACACTCTTGGGGCATTATTGCCGCGTTTGGGGCGTGCTCGATGTGCTTTACCAGGGGGATGTCAGATTGGGAATCGGCCTATTGATCTTCATTTGAAAGGTTTCCGTGCAATGGGTGCTGAAGTTTTTATGGATCATGGCACTGTAGAAGTTAGAGCTGAAAAATTAAAAGGAGCAAAAATTTATTTAGATTACCCTAGTGTTGGAGCTACAATAAATATATTACTCGCAGCTACGAGGGCAGATGGCCAGACAATCATTGAAAACTCAGCCCGAGAACCTGAGATTGTTGATCTGGCTAACTATCTGAATTTTGCGGGTGCTAGTATTCGTGGCGCGGGTACAGATGTAATTAAAGTCGAAGGTGTTGAAAAATTACATGGCGTAGAACATCGGATTATTCCAGATCGAATTGAAGCTGGAACTTATATGATTGCAGCAGCTATTACCCAAGGTGATATTTTTGTTCGAAATGTTTTGAGTGAACATTTAAAACCTTTGATTGCAAAGTTGATTGAGATGGGTGTAGAGGTTGAAGAAAAGATTGAAGGAGTACGAGTAACTGCTAGGCAGCCATTAAAAGGTGTGGATGTAAAGACTCTTCCACATCCTGGATTCCCTACAGATTTACAAGCACAGATGATGGCTCTCTTGACTCAGGTTAACGACTCAAGCTTGGTCATTGAAACAGTTTGGGAGAATCGTTTTATGCATGTAGATGAGTTAAAAAGAATGGGAGCAAATATTAAGTTAGATGGACGAACAGCATTAGTTAAGCCAACTGAGCTGACAGGTGCTAAAGTTACAGCGACAGATCTACGTGCGGGTGCTGCTTTGATTTTAGCAGGTTTGGTAGCTCAGGGAGAGACTGAAGTCAGCGAAATTTATCATATTGAACGAGGCTATGAGAAAATTGAAGAAAAGTTAAGGAGTGTGGGAGCACAAATTCAACGTATTAGTTAAAGTCG
This sequence comes from Halanaerobiales bacterium, assembly GCA_030627905.1. Lineage (GTDB taxonomy): Bacteria > Bacillota > Halanaerobiia > DY22613 > DY22613 > JAGMES01. Next base: position 22,941 of record DAOVRZ010000018.1, on the reverse strand, counting down.
TTCAACGACTTCAGAAGGAGATTTTGCGTTTCCCACTGAAGTTTTGAAATTATTCTAATGTTTACACCCCCATCTATAGAGGAGGGGACTCGCCTTCTGAAATGTCGTTGAAAACAGGTATGACTCTGTTTGTTTTTTTTGGTCTAACCCTTCTCTAGCAAGAATAAGATAGTAAAGGACTTATTCATTTGCTGGGGAGGAGTTTGGTTTTAATGAGAAATTTTTTAGTATCACTTTTGATCATTATTTCTATAATAGTGATTATCATACCTACTTTAATGGTTAGAGGTTGCACAATTAATGATTCTGAATTAAAAAAACCTCGCGGGTCAGTGATCAAAGTCTTTAACAACCAGGAAAATTACGTTCAGGCTATGGAGCTAGAGGAATATATTAAGGGAGTTGTAGCTGCGGAGATGCCCGCAAGTTTTGAGATAGAAGCTTTGAAGGCTCAAGCAGTAGTTGCTAGAACTTATGTTGCACGCCGACTCAAATATAATCAAAAAATTTCAGAAGATTCCGAAGCAGTGATCAGTACTGATTATAGAACTGGGCAGGCCTGGGCCAGCAAAGACGAATTGCAGAAAAAATGGGGTTTATTTAACTATTTATTGTACTGGAATAAAATTTCCCAGGCTGTAGAAAAGACTTCTGGAGAGGTTTTGGTTTATCAGGGAGATTTGATTGATGCCCTTTATCATTCTAATAGTGGTGGGCAAACTGAAGATGCTGCTAACGTGTGGGGTAACCCTGTTCCTTATTTAAAAAGTGTTAGCTCAAATTATGATCTGGAAGCTACTAATTATTTGCATGAAAAAACTTTTTCCTGGTTAGAATTAGATCAATCTCTAGGCACAAATCTGGCCCAGAGGATTCAGGAAGGACAAAATATAAATGAGATGAAACTTACTCAAGGGGATTCTGGATTATTAGATATTTTGGAGATGAGTTCAACTGGTCGAATTTTACAGATTAGAATTGATAGCAAAATCTTTGATGGTCAGGATGTAAGAGTAAAATTGGGATTGACATCTACAAAGTTTGAGTTGGAAGTAATAGCTGAAGGTCTGAAATTTACTACTTATGGGAATGGCCATGGGGTAGGGATGAGCCAATATGGTGCAAATGGATTGGCAATGGAAGGAAAACAGTATAAGGAGATTCTTAAGTTTTACTATTCTGGGATTCAATTTGGATTGCTAAAATAATAATAGTTTGAGTATAATCAGTCAAGCTAGAACTTTATATAATAAAAAACCTTTTCCAAATGTTATTCGAATTAATGATAAACATAACGAATATAGAAATGCAATTTCTGCTGATACTTCTCTGAAAATATTGGAGTATAAGGTGTTTATTGGGCTTATTAGTAAGGGAGAGTGTTTTAACTTTGATTATCCGATATTAAAAATTTTATTTAATGACCTTGCAAGTTTATTTGGATTTGCAATCGGTTGCTATAGGAGAGAAGTAGAGAAAATTTATTTAGAAAATGGGGGGGAGAGTATATGAAAAGAAAAACTCCAAAGAGAAATCGTGTAAATGTTTCATATTTAAAAAAAGCTTCTCCTGGCGAGTTATATGAAATGGTTCAAAAAGGAACCATTGACATGGTAGATGTAGTTCAACGATATTATCCTAGAATGAGTCGGAAAGAGTTAGTCAGTAAATTTGAAGTGAAGTAATTTGAATAGTTACAAAGGTATATATTTTTTTAAAAACCTTGCTTTTGATATAAAGCAAGGTTTTTTTTATTTTTTTCCAGTATAAACTCTTCATAACTGGTGAAAATAGTTATGGAGGTGATAATTTTGGTAAAAAGTAAAAAGGAACGTTTGCCTTTTCATATTACGAAAGACCAACACATGTTGCGATTAAAGTTAAAGGAAACAATGATCGGAGTCTCTAAGAGGTATAGAAAAATTCCAAAACGTTTATGGTCATCCTTAATTATTGTAGTTGGAATTTGTTCAATTACTTTAATTGCCTTATTTCTTAATGGATCTCAACAAACAGATTTAGCAGACCCTCCTATTTTTAATGATACGAAGAATGTAATATTTGATGAAATAGGTGAACTTCAAGTTCAAGTGCCCTCATTACCACAAGTAGAACTTAGTACTGAAAGTTTATCACTTGAGTTCCCTAATAATCAGGCAGTATTAGAAGAAACCATAGAAGATGAGCCAGCACAACTTGCCACTAAAATAATTAGCGATCCTTTAAAAAGTGGATCGTCGCCTATAAACGCAGAAGAATCGTTTGTTTTAGCGATTATTTATCCATTGCAGCGTGAGGGTGCGATTATTACTAATTTTGGTTGGTATTATCATCCGATTCTAGAGGTGTGGAAGTTTCATCAAGGGGTAGACTTAAGATGCAAAAAAGGTGATTTGGTGATGGCTTCAGAATCTGGTAAAGTGAAACAAATTAAGGAAACTGATAAAGAAGTTATGATAGTTATTTTGGAACATGGTGATGGTTGGACAACCACATATGGCCAAATAAGCGAAGTAAATGTTAGAATAGGAGATCAAATAGCGAAAGGTCAGAAATTAGGAAAAATCGGACAGAGTACAACAGCCATTGAACCTCATCTCCATTTCGAAATACGCCAAAATGGGGAGTTAACTAATCCGGTCGAATATTTACCATAACTTAACTTCTGAATATATATTATGATTAGCCCACAAAAAGTAGTCGCACTTGCATACCATATAAAGTATTGAAATGGCGGTGTCAATACTTTATATGGTATGCAAGTGCGACTAAAATACTTTTTGTGGACTAATCATATTACGGAATATTTCCTCCAACCCTTCATATACATAGAGTAGTATCATGTAGGGGTAGGGGGGATTTTTATGAAAGACTACATACAGAAAAGGGTTTTGGAAGTAGCTAATTACATATATCAGACACGGGCAACTGTAAGACATGCAGCGAAAGTGTTTGGTGTAAGTAAGAGTACGGTGCATAAGGATGTGACTGAAAGATTACATGAGATAGATGAAAATTTATCTGATATGGTTAAAAAAATATTAGAATTTAATAAGGCAGAACGTCACATCCGGGGTGGCGAGGCTACAAGGCAAAAATATCTTCAAGAGAAAAGATGAATAAGTTTATACTAAATGAAAAAAAAGCAGGATATACTTGACGAAATATAGAATAATTTATTGGGTAGATATGTAACTTAGTCTGTAATGTTGCTAAATCACGCATAATTTACTGAGGAGGGCTGAAATGTTTGGTTTATCTATATCAAAGAAGATCGGAATAGACTTGGGAACAGCTTCAATTTTAGTTTATGAAAAAGGTAAAGGTATAGTAATGAAGGAACCTTCTGTTGTGGCTATGGAAAAGGGAACCAAACGAGTTTATGCTGTAGGTGAAGAAGCAAGAAGAATGTTAGGGAGAACCCCTGGGAATATTGTTGCAATTCGTCCGTTACGGGAAGGTGTTATTGCTGATTTTGAAGTTACAGAAATTATGCTTAAATATTTTATAAAAAAAGTTTGCGGTAAATATTCTTTAGCTAAGCCATTAATAATGGTTTGTGTGCCAGTAAATGTAACTGGTGTTGAACAGAGGGCAGTTATTGAAGCTGCCATGCAAGTTGGTGCTAAGAGAGTTTTTTTAATTGAAGAACCGTTAGCAGCAGCAATTGGTGCTGGTTTACCAATCCATGAACCTTATGGAAATATGATTGTTGATATTGGTGGAGGGACATGTGATATTGCGGTTATTTCCTTGGGAGGTATAGTAGTAAGTGAATCATTACGGATTGGTGGCGATAAGTTTGATGAAGCCATTATTCGTTATGTCAAATCTCACTATAATCTTTTGATTGGAGAGCGGACAGCAGAAGAAGTAAAAATTGCCATTGGTACTGCTCACCCAAATGTTCAAGAAGATACTACATATGATGTACGTGGTCGGGATATAATGAGTGGTTTGCCTAAAAATATTACCTTGACTCCGCAGGAGATATATGATGCCTTATTTGAGCCAGTTCAATCTATCATATCTTCAGTCAAACGTGTTTTAGAACAGACTCCACCAGAGTTGGCTTCTGATATAATAGATAAAGGTCTTGTGCTAACAGGAGGAGGCGGTTTACTTAGAGGTTTAGATCGCTTGATAAGCGAAGAAGCAAGAATTCCGGTGGTTTTGGCTGAAGATGCTTTATCTTGTGTTGCTATTGGCACAGGGATGGCGTTAGAGAATCTTGATAAACTTGAAAATAGTTTAATCTCCAATAACAACCGTTCCATGGTCCGCAGCTTTTAGTTACGAGCGGAATCATTAATTGAGAGGGTGGGATTTTGTTGAAGAGATTATTTGTCATAATAGTCCTTGTATTACTTATCCTAAATTTTGCGCAATTTAATGTAATTGCATATCAACAAGATGAAATTATGACAATTGCAGAAGTTCAGGTTGGGATGAAAGGAATTGGTAAGACAGTTATTTCAGGTCTTACAGTTGAAGAATTTGATGTCGATATTTTAGGAATTCTTAAAGATAGAGGTCAGGGTACTGATTTAATTTTAGTCCAGGTGAGTGGTCCTGTGATTGAAAAAACTGGAGGAATTGCTGAAGGTATGAGTGGAAGTCCTGTATATGTAGATGGGAAACTAATAGGGGCTATTGGATATGGATGGGGTTTAACTGACCACACTATCGGTATGGTTACACCTATTGAGAGTATGTTAAAGGTTTTTGATCTAGATAAGCATTTGCTAAAAAAAGTTAAGCCTATTCAGATAGATTTAAGACATAATGACCCTGAAAAATCTAGTCTTTACAGTTCTGGAAAAAGGGATAAGTGGACAGAGGTTGAATTATCTGATCCCATTAATCTGGGTAGTCGGGAGATTAAACAAATTAATTTTTGTAAATCTTTTGAGGTTGCTTATAATGGGAACTTTGCAAATGATACTCTTGTAGCTTATCCGGTAAACACGCCATTGCAGGTGAGTGGTTTAACTGGAAGAGCTTTGGAACGCCTGATGCAAGACTTAGAGCGTTTTGATTTTATACCCGTAAAGACTGGCGGAGGGAGCCTTTCAGGTGATCAGAAGTATACAGTTGAGCCAGGAAGTGCTATTGCAGTTCAGTTAGTTAGAGGAGATATTAATGTTTCTGCTATTGGTACTTTAACTTATATCAAGGATAATAAAATTTTAGCATTTGGTCATCCATTTCTCTCTTTAGGAGATGTAGAGTATTTTCTATCAGGAGCAAAAATTTTGACTGTTATTGATCAACTTAATATGCCTTTTAAATTGGGGGTTCCGTTGGAACCAATAGGAGTTATTACTCAGGATAGAAATGCTGCTATTGGAGGTAGGATAGATAGATTACCAAAAATCATTCCTTTTAATATCAATATTTATGATTTAGACGTAGATAAAATGCAAGAGATTCAGTTTCAAGTAATTCGTGATGAAGAGTTATTGGTCTCTTTAGCCATTAATTCGATTTTACAAACTATAGATATTGCCATTGATCGGAAGGGATTTGGCACTTCGACGATGTATCTGCAAATAATAGGGGATAATTTACCAGATAGAATGGTTTCATTTAGTAATATGTATTATAGCGGTAGTGATATAGCTGCTAATTCTCTTAATGACATATACAATATTCTATCAATGATAGTAAATAACCCTTTCAAGAAAGTGAATCTAGCCAGTATCAGTGTCGATATTCAGGTAGCACGTCAACGTCAAATGGCAATTATTGAAGAAGTGAAATTGTTAAATGATCAGTTGAAGCCTGGAGATACAGCAGATGTTCAAGTTACATTTAGACCTTTTAGGGATGAGCTATTTACGAAAATTTTCAAGGTACCCATACCTGAAAACATTCAGACAGGGGAAGCTTCTCTCACTGTATCAGGAGGAATTTATGGAGCATATAGTGATATGGAAACCTCTGTTCTAGAGACAAACCAAACAGATCAGGTGATAGCAGAACATTATAAACATCTAAATGAGCTATTAGATGTTTATTTAAAACAACCTAAAAATAATGATCTGGTTATTGAAATTATTCCTTATTATATTGATGTGCTGGAAACTGTTGATAGTATGGATGAATCAGATGAAGTTGTGGTTTCCGAAACGGAAAAAGAAAGGTTAGATAGTGATTCTTTAGAATTACAAATGCAAATTGAACTGAGTCATTCAGAAGAATCAGAAAGTACATCATCTGACAAAGAAGAGATTAGTCAATTCATAAGTGAGATTTTTAATACAGATTATGTGTTAGAAGGAAGTTTAACTCTGGAGATAACGATAATGCAATCGACTTTTATAGAGAATGAAGAATCTACAGAAGTATATCTTCCTCTGGAAAATCAAAAAAAGGAAAATTAACGGAGAGCACAGGGAGTTAGTACCTGTGCTTTTTTTAGAGATAAGAAGTCAGAAGTCAGATATTGATATCCGACTTCTGACTTCTTATCTCTAAAAAATTGTTGAAAGGTAATTTTTTCTGTCTTTCGTTTCTTGCATAAAATCAATAAATATAATATCATAAATAGTAGATGAGTGGATGGAGGAAGATAGATGAAAGTAATTTTAAATACAGGTAAAAAAATAATACCATTATTAGTTCTATTAATCTTTTTGGGAGTTTGCCTAGCGCTCTTTTTTTTCTCCGATCAGATCACTGAAAGGGCAAAAACTGTTTTAATTCAAGTTGTCCAACAACAGTTAGGTGAAGATTTAAAAATTGATAAAATCACCTTATTTCCACTAAATCGGGTGACGTTTCACGATGTAAAGATGATGAATGGAAAGAAATCATTTGTAGAAGTAGAGAGGATTACGGCTTCCTTTTATCTCCATGATTTACTTAAAGGAGTTGAAGGTTTGGTAAATGGGATTCGAGATGTTAAATTGATTTCTCCAAAAGTTTATTTGGAGAAAGATGAAGATGGTTTCGGATTTGAGAAATTCATCACAACCAAAGATGATGATGGAACGACAACCTTGAATTTTAAACCGAAGATTCGGATAGAGAATGGAACGATATATTACAATGATGGAAAAATTTCCGAAACATTAATTAATTTGAATGGAATTGTTCAAATTCAAGAATCAGAAATTAACTTAAATTTAAAAGGCGAGATGGAAGGGTCAAATCTTGCTGAATTTGATTTAAAAGGTAAAGTAGGCTCTAATATAAAGTTTGATCTTGACTTTGAAGAATTATCTTTGACCGTATTCGAAGAATATGGTATTCAAATTCCAGAAGTTAGGAATTTAGGAGGAAAAGGAACAGGTGCTATTCAAATTCAAAAAGACGATAAAAATTGGACATATTCTGGTAGAGTTGCTATTACAAACGGTGAGGTAGAGGTAGAAGTAAATAAATTTTCCCTGCTAATTAATGAGATTAAGGGAAATATTGCTTTTAATGAAGATCAGGCAGTTGTTGAGAGTTTAACTGGACAAACTGAAATGGGTGGATTTAAAATAAATGGTCAAGTAAGTAATTTTGAAAATCCAGACCTCTTTTTAACCATTACCTCCAGTACTGACGGATTTAAGTTAGCAGAACTTTTGTCTATGGTACCACAGTTGACTGACGAGGAAATTACAGGTTTTATTAAGGGTACAGTAGATGTGAGTGGAAACTGGAAGGATTTGCAGATTAAAGGAGATTTAAACGTTCCTAAGATAGGTTATAGAGATTTAAAATTGCAGAATGTCAATATTAAATGGCGTTATCAGAAGGCACTTCTTTCATTAAAGGAGTTAAGTTTTGGTATTGGAGAAGGAAAAGTTGAGGGGTACAGCGGTTTCTTTAATTTTCAAAATCCAGAGGAGTTGTTGTACACACTTAATTTAGATGTAAAAAAAGTAGATATGTATTCTATATTTTCTTCAATACCGTTATCAATTGAATCTGATGAGATTGTAAATGGAATTCTATCTGGGAAGATTTATCTTTCAGGAAAAGGATTGAATTTTGATGCATTAACAGCATTCGGACATATAGATATTGAAAATGGTCAATATGGACAATTTCCTTTTGACACTTTAAATACTAATTTTTGGGTAACTTCAGGCGATATTGGTTTAAGTAAAGTAGAATTTAAAGCGCCATATTTGAAGACAGTTTTGACAGGATTAATAGATTTAGATGGAGAGATTGTTTTAAATCTAAAACCATCTAATATAGATTTAAACTGGTTTGGTGATGTTTTTCAAATTCCCTTAGAGGGGAAGGGTACACTTATCGGAGAAGTATACGGTTCTTTGAATGATCCTACATTTGAAGGAGAGATTGATTTTGATCAGGGCCAGATTTTGAACAACGAATTCGATCGTTTGATCGGTCATCTTGAAGTCAACAAATCAAAATTAACTCTTTATGATGCTTCATTTCTAAAGGGGCCTAGTTCTTTTCAAATGACGGGTAAAGCAGATTTTGAAAAAAAAGATATAGATCTTCATGTTGATGTTCTCTATTCTTCTTTGACTGAGATTCTGGAGATACTGGATTTTATGGATATTCCTTTTAACATTACGGGCGATATCACAGGTGAAATAGATTTGACTGGTTCATGGTCAAAAATTCAGGTTGAGGGAGACTTATTAGCTAGATCAGGGAATATTTCACAACAAGCCTATGACCAAGCCAAACTTTCTTTTATTTGGAAAGATAAAGATATTTTCTTAAACAATTTTGAAATTTCTTATCAAAATATAGCATTACAGGCTTCAGGCATGATTGATGATTACGAAAATCTAGATATAGAGATGGAAGGACAAGGTTTTGATATAAAGGATATCACAATTATTTCTGAAAAATTACCAGAGATTAAAGGTCAAGCTAATTTTCGTGGAAAATTATCTGGGAAGATATCATCACCATCCTTCTGGGGTACAATTTCCTCTGAAACTATATCTTATAATGAAATCCCTATTGAACAGTTATCAGCTCTTTTACAGTATGAAGATGGGGTTTTAAAGATTAAGCCGATGAAGATGATGAATGCTGGAAGTGATTATACTTTAATTGGTGAAATTCATTTTAATGATATGACGATGGAAATGCAAATAAAGAGTAAGTATGCATTAGCATCAGATTTGTTACGTTTTCTTAATTTGCCTTTTAAAAATTTAGAATATATTCTTGGTGGAGAAATCTGGATCAGTGGAGAATTGCGGAAACCAAAAGTTGAATTGAATGTGACTTTAGATGATGCTAACAATGGATTGTTGGTTCTGACTGGCTTTTATGATATAGATAAGGGTTTAGATATCCAAGTAGAAGGCAACAATTTTGATTTGGCACCTCTTCAAGAATATTTGCCTATTGATTATTTTGATTATACTATCGACGGGAAGATGTCAGTTAATGGTAAATTGATGAAACCGAAAGCGGAGATGATTGTTGTTTTAAATGATAAGACAGATGGCAAGATGAAAGTGAGAGGTAATTTTGATTTTCAGAGTGGGGTAATGGATTTTAAGTTGGACGGAGAAGGATTTGATTTAAGACCTTTTGAATCCTATTTACCAATTGAGCTGGATTACATTGCTAGTGTTAATCTTGATGGAACAGTAAATGGGAAGATTGATAATTTGAATGCAGATTTGGATTTAGATATCTTAGATGGGATGATTAATAATAATCCTGTGAAATATATAGGTGGAAATCTTAAACTTGAGAATAGCTCAAAATTAATATTTGATCAAAAAGTAATTTTATCAGATGAAAATAATATAAAAATAAGAGGAAATGTTTTTTTGGATGATAAAAATGCTCCAATTGATTTGATGGTTGAGATGGCTCAAGGGAATCTCGAAATTTTACGTTTGTTGATTCCAGGAGTTGATGAGGCTGACGGTGAAGGAAAAGCTAATTTAAAAGTAACTGGAACATTGGCAAAACCAATGATTAATGGGAAAGTTAGTATTTCCGCGGGTTTTGTTAACTATATGGGAATTAGCCCTATACAGAATATTAAAGGCGAGATTAACTTAATTGACGGAAAAGTGAATTTCGAGAATCTATCAGCTAAATACGGAGAAGGTACAGTTAGTTTAGATGGATGGATGATTTTAAATGGTTTTCAGCCCGAAGAGATAGATCTTGATGTTAAAAGTAAGGATTTTCATTTTGCATATGGTTCCATTGATGCAATGGGAGATGCTAATGTAAAATTGACAGGGTTATTTTATACTCCAGAGCTTCGTGGTCCGATTATAGTTCATGATGCAGAAGTAGGAGTGTTGCCATTTAACTGGCCGAGAGGTGGAGGTGGATCACAATTTGCACCTACATTTTATTTGGAATTACATCCTGGTGAAAATGTAAGGGTAACAGGAACTTCACCATTAAACATGGATGTGACAATAGTAAAAAGTGATACTGATAAGCTTATCATAGATATGACAGGGAAAGAGGTCATTTTAAGTGGTGAACTTCATTCACGTAGTGGTACTGTAAATGTATATAGCGTTAATTTTAGAGTAACTGATGCTTCTGCTTCGTTTGATAAATTTAACAAATATATTCCTGATCTTCGTATTCTAGCTCAGACAGATATTGACGAGTACAGGGTATTCTTGAACATTGATGACTTGTCGACAGAGCAGAATTGGAATCATGAGTTATATTCAGAACCATACTTGACAAGAAATGAAATTCTGAACTTATTAGCTAGTCAAGGAGTATTAGGTGAACTATTAGGTGAAGATGGAGAATTTAATGTAACTGATATGATTTCTGACGAAGTTTGGCGGTATATAAGTCAAGGTCTTCGTAATGAGTTTTTAAATAAATTGGAAAAATCTGTAGAGAAAACGCTGAGCCTAGATATCTTCCAGTTAGACCCCGTATTCTTAGGTGATCTTAAAGTGAATATAAAAGTGGGGAAATATTTAGGTGATAATTTGTATGTCGTTTATAACCGGACATTTTCCCAGAATCCTGAACAATCTATCGGTTTTGAATATCGTATTCGTAAAGGTATTAGTATAGAAGGGGTATATAAAGGCTCAGGGGACTATCAGATAGGTTTGGAAGCTAATTTTCCTTTTTAAGTAATAATAACTCAGACTAGGAAGTTGGTGTTTATTATGATATCACGTTATCTACAAGAATTGAATAAAGTCCAACTCCTATCGGCAGAAGAAGAGCGAGCACTTTGGAAAAGATATAAGGAATTTGATGATCGAAGTGCTCGCCAAGAGATTATTAAAAGTTATCAGCCACTTGTCTATAAGTTGGTTTCTAAGCTAACAGTGACGAATGAAATGATGATGGATTTGATACAAGAAGGAATTATCGGATTGATTGAAGCAGTAGAAAACTTTGAGCCGCATAGAAAGGTGCGTTTTAGTACCTATGCAACTTATAGAATTCGCGGAAGGGTACTAAACCATTTAAAACGAGATTCGCATCTTAATGTAGTCTCTTTGGAGAGTTCTTTTGATGAGAATGGATTGAGATTACTGGATAAATTAGAGCAAGCAGGGTTAGATTTAGAAGGTCAAGTGGAAGAAAGATATTTTAAAAATGAGGTACAAGTTGCTATGGAACGATTGTCTGACCAAGAACAACAGATTGTGCGAGCATTATTGGTCGGAGATGAAGATGCAAAAGATGTAGCAAAGAAGATGAAGATATCAGTAGGACATCTTTATAGGGTGCAGCGAAAAGCGATCAAGCGAATTCGTGGCATGCTATCAAGGTTGATGAAGGATATGAAGGGAGCGTAAAAACTCACCCAAATTGGTATAATGCCAAGAGGGTGAGTTTTTTTAATAGAGATATAGCTTAAATCATTTTTTCTGGTTACTCTTTTGGGTGAGGAGAATCGTTTGAAACAGTGGGTATCTTAATGTGCTTTATGATAAATCATAAATATTTAATATAGTTACTTTTGTGCAGTAATTTAAGTCTTAATTTATACAATAAATAAAAATTCTAAAATCGCTAAATAATAATTTTTTTTAAAAAAGTGTTGATTCCATTAACAAAATATGTTATATTTATATTGCGTTTATTAAATTAGCACTAATTAAATTTCGGAAACCATAAAAAAATATAAAGAGTTCTTGAACTATATTAGGGTTCATTCTGAAAATCAAAAGGAAATGATTCAAGATAGATTACGATTAGAAATAAATTTATATACAAGCCAACTAACATATACACAAAATTTGATTCGTCTTTATGATAGTATGGGACTATTGCTAAAATTGTGGGAAGAAAAGGAGTTGCTTGAATGTATTTTCGTAAATTAACTTTTTCTATAGTTTTTCTTATTTTTTTGAGTGTTACTGTACAGGCAGCAAAAATAGAAAGTATAGGGGAACAATATATTAACACAGATTTAGGAGAAGTAAAGAATGTAATAATCGCTGATACGATAACAAATAATAAACCGAATGGAATAGAAGTTAAAGGTTTGATGGAGATAACTGATTTGAGTTATTATACGTGTCAGGATGGTGACTTAGATTTTTTAGTTAGCATGATACCTAAGGTCAAAGGCTCTTTTGGTGATGTAAGAGCAATAATTTATTCTGATAGAGGAGAGGTCTTATTGAAAAATCTTTTCCCAAGAAGTATTATATCAGATGGAGGAAAGCGATTTTCATGGATTTTTAGTTTTCCATTCTCTATAATAAACTCTACTGGTAAATATTATATTCAGGTTTATGTACCTAAAGAACAGATTTTAGAATTGTTTTTAGTTTGGCCTATAACTGTTGGGGAGATTAAGTAAAAAAATCTACTATTGTGCAGGCTTTATAAATATGGCAAATAAGAGTGAACTCGTTCAGCTAAAGCTGAACATCGGGGCTTCAGTGGGGGATTCTACCCCCACTGAAGATTAAAAACAATTGCCCCCACTTATAGAAGTGGGGGTCTTATCTCAAAAGATAAATAAATTGTATAGAACAGTTTCTTGATACACACTCATCTGCAAGAGTACCATGTCTTTAGAAGGAATTCAAGAGAATACATAAAATTTATAACCCATATAAAAAATTAATCTTCAAACAAAGAGGTTGATACCCAGAGGAATCAACCTCTTTTTGCTGTAATCTTAGCTTTTTTATCAGTCATTTGGGAGGATTAGTACATGAATTGGGCAAAATAGGATATCAGATTCAGTGTTGAAAAAAAGAAGCTCAAAATTATACTTAAAGGCTGGAACAAATAATAAATAATGTCGTCTAAATAATAGAATAGCTGAGCAAAAACGAAATGAAAAAATGCGCAAATAGGTTAAAAAGCTATGAAATTGCGAGATAACCAAAGTTAATTTATTATAATCATCTTAAATCGCTAATAATCGAATGTCACTTTCTTAACTTAATCAGGATACTATTAATATAACTACTGAGAATACTGCTTTAGAGCAGGAAACGGGGGGTGGAAGCGATCGCTCTTAAGCTTTATGTTTTGAATCAGATTAAAAATGTACGCGATTGGTTGGATTGTGCTGAGGAAGAATATCGTTCTGGTCAGACCTGGCAAGGAGAACTTGATCTAAATTTAGCTCAGGCTGAGTTGAAAAAAGCATGGGAAGAGAGTCAGAGATTGCATCGTGAAGAACAGATTGTACCATTTCCTGTTGAGCAGACCCAATCTCGAATAGAAGTAAAAAAATCCAAGAATGTTTTTCGAACCATTTCTCAACACCGAGTTGGGTTGGTAGCAGGAGCTGTATTTTTGATTATATTGAGTTTGAGCTCAATCTACTATCAAGAATTTTTGCCGAAAACATTTGTAAAACTCTCAGGATACTCTAATGGGGAAATTGAGATAGCAGATGTTAATTTAAATGTACAAGCTATTGCTTCACCAAAAGTTGAAGATTCCGTTCCTGTCCATAAACCAACGACTGTTCGGAGACTTCCAAATTATCATGTAAATAAAGATGTAGCAGTAATTAATCCTTTAAAGGAGGTGAGAAGAGAGGTTAAAGATGATCAATTTCCAAAAATCGTTTTACAAGTTCAACCTACACTTGTATCTAGAAAGTTAAAACCACTAGAAAAAAATAGAGATAGATCGCTAACCCAGTCGATGGTAAAATCAAGTTATTCTGTTCGTTCTACAGGGTTTAGAGATTTCGATTATGATGTTAATATGTTAGTAGATATAGCAGAGAAAACATTGGGTATTACAGATTAAGGGAGGAATAAAGTTGAATTTGAAGAGAAAAGTTTTAGCAATAGTTGTTATACTCAGTATTGTTGGTGGAATTAGTTCAGGTATTGTAATGGCAGATGATCCAGCTAATTTAATTACAGCGATTGGTGTATCAGGTAATCTTTCGATTCCAGAAGAAGAGATTTTGAATGTGGTTCAGACTAAGGTTGGAGAGCAGATAGATAATGATAAATTGAGAGCTGATTTGCAGTCTGTTTTTGATCTTGGCTATTTTTTCAATGTTCAAGTTAATTTTGAAAATCACTTTGGTGGTGTAAAGTTGATTTTTGAAGTTGTGGAAAATCCGAAAGTCGTAGAAATAAATATTAACGGCACTGAAGTTATCTCTGATACCAGATTATTAGAGTTAATGACATTAAAGCCAGGTATGATGTTGAACACGAAAGTGTTAAATGAAGACTTAAGAATAATTGAAGAATATTACAAAAATCAGGGTTTTGTTTTGGCATATATTGAAGATATAGATGTGAGCGATGATGGTATTTTAAATGTTAGCATTAATGAAGGTTTCCTAAAAGATATTAAAATAATGGGAAATCAAAAGACAAGAGATTACGTTATTCGTCGAGAAGTTCAACTTCAACCTGGAGAAGTTTTTAATATTAACAAGGTTTATAAAGATTTAAGAGACATTTATAATCTTGGCTTTTTTGACGATGTAAAGCCACAGATTGAGCGTGCTACTGACGGTTCTAACAAAGTTGATTTAGTCATCGAAGTTGAAGAAAAGAAGACTGGAGCCTTTAACGTTGGTGGTGGCTACAGTTCAAAAGATGGTTGGTTAGGTTATGTGGAAGTAAAAGAGCCAAATCTTTTTGGACGAGGTCAACGCTTAGGTTTAAAATGGGAATTTGGTGAGTCAATGAATTATGAATTAAATTTCTTTGACCCATGGGCATTTGGAAAAGAGTTTTCCTTTGGCGTTGATCTTTATAACAAAACTAACAATAACAGTAAGGATTCAGAAAAGGGTAATTATTCTAAAGTATCTCGAGGGGGAAGTCTTCAAATAGGTAGACCTCTGACAGAAGATATTAAAGGTTTGCTTAAGTTTAGATATGAAAATACTCTCACTGATTGGGATGATGATCAATATAGCAATGAACAGGGAGATACACGAAGCTTGACTTTATCAACTGTTCGTAATACAACTGATAGTCCTTTCTTCCCAACTACTGGTGGAATTGATGTTGGTTCTATTGAATATGCAGGTCAAATTTTAGGTGGAGATTATGATTTTACTAAATTAAATCTTGAATCTCGTCGTTATTTCCCTGGATTTAGAGATGGCCATGTTTGGGCACTCAGAGGAAAAGTTGGATTTGCTACAGGTTCAGCATTACCATATCACGAAGAATTCAAAATTGGTGGAAGTGAAACTTTACGTGGTTATGATAATCTCTCATTTAGTGGAGATCGGATGGTTTTAGCGAATTTAGAGTACAGATTCCCATTAGTGAGTGAAAGTTTAGAAGGTGCTGCTTTTATTGATGCTGGTGATGCTTGGAAGAATGATTTAGATGAATTGAATCTTAAATTTGCTGGTGGTGTTGGTGTGAGAATGAATACACCATTAGGACAAATACGTTTGGACTATGCAATTGGTGAAGATGGTGGTATGCCACACTTCAGTATAGGCCAAACTTTTTAGGAGAGGTGTAGATGGGTAAGCGAAAGGGTTGCTTATGGTTGATTATTGCCATCATATTTACAGCCATAAGCCCCCTGGCTTATGCCAGTGAAGGGCAAGTGGTTCAATCTGTGGTGGTACATCTAAAAGATTCCGAGGAAAATGTTATTCATCCTCGAATCAAAGATCGGATTGAAAGTAGTATAACTAAAGTGGCTGAGAAGGTATTAATTAATCAAGAGATTGCTGTGATTAAAAAAAATCGAAAAGAGATCAGCCAGTTAATAAAGAGTGTTTTTGAAAAAGTATTGGTTGGTTATATAGTGATAGATTTTGGGTTTATTGTTGGAGAAGAAACTGGTATGATTGTTGAGTTAAAACCCACTAGTACTTTGATTGAAGAAGTAAATTTAGATTTGGAAATATTAAAGATTGATGAGCGAATCGTTCAAATTGTTGATAAGGAAATAGCTGTTATCAAAAAGAATATAGAAAATTATCTTTTGGGATTTCCAATTGAATCTTTGATCTGGGCAGATGACATCATTAAGCCATTGATAGAGAATCTGATTGAGTGGCAATTGCCTGGATTTGCAGCAACTTTAGAAATAGAGATTGGCTCCACTATAAAGGTTGGACTTGTTTTAGAGCCTGTTGGGAAACTGGTACGGGATATTCAGGTAGAAGTAAATACTCATTCTTTTCCCCGTTTATTGATACTCCCGATACAAGAGCATATTGAAGAGAGTTTGGCAATCTTTCAGGGATTGCCTGTTGAGTTTTTGAATAAATATAAAGATAGGCTAACGGATGCGGCTTATGGTGTGATTGACGGGAGTAATTGGGCCAGAAATCTTTATTGGAATAGTGAGCCAGAGATTATTTTTGATACTGTTACCCATTTATATTTAGATGTAAATTGGATAGATTCTCAAATTGATTTTAAAGGAGAATTGAATCTTGGGTTAAGGCGATTGCGATTACAACCAGTTTTTGAACTTTATTTTGGAAAAATAGTTGGCCCTCATACCATGGTTAGTCTAAAGGATCGAATAATTTTAGATAAATGGAAAAATGATTGGAGTTTAGGTTTGGAGTATTATCTGAATTCTAATTGGACTATTGCCACTGAGTATCAGATTCAAGATTTCCAATGGAAAGGTATTGTTGATTGGCATAATAGTCAGTACGGTATAACAGTTTCGAAAATCTTTTCAGGTAATATAGATGATTTTAGATTGGCATTTAATTATTATTATAAGTCTGATACCCAGATTTCACTCATATATGAGGATGACAATGCCTGGATTTCTTTGCAGCAAGGGTTGTAGCCATTCTAAATTATAAATATAAATATTTAATCCAGAAAGGGGTAAACTGAATGAAGAGCAGAAATATTAAAATGGGATTTTTGACTGGTCTGATTGTTATTCTAGGAATATTTGTTGTTTTAAGTGGATTTAATATTTATGCCGAAACAGAAAATAAAGCTACTGCAACTATTGGGTATGTAGATATCAAAGATGTTTTCGATTCCCATCCTCAAAGAGAATCTTCAATAAAGGCTTTGGATGAAGAAGCAAAAGCATTACAGGTCCAATTAGAAGAGGAAATAAAAGAGGTAGATCAGGAAGAGTGGAAAGGGATTTTTGAAAAATATCAGGAATTATTAAGTCAAAAAGAACAGGAATTAACCCTTAAAGTGCTTGAAGCTATCGATGAAACTATTGTAGAAGTTGCCAATGAAATTGGAGTGAAAGTTGTCTTAGAAAAAGAAAATGTTATTTATGGTGGAGAAGATTTAACAGACAAGGTTAAAGAAAGAATACAGCAAAAATTTGCTAACCGATAAAATGAGGAAGCAGGTGAAAGATAATGAGGGCAAAGAAATTCTATCCCACTATCCTTCTTTTAATCCTGCTTCTAGTGATTCCTTTTCTTGTAATGAATTATATTAAAAAAGGAAATCAAGAAGTTGAAGAAGGATTCAGTCAAAATGGGTATGAAGAATCTTATCAACATCAAGTGCTGGATGATCCTGAAAAAGATGTAACTCAGAATGAAGTTCTAGCTTTTGAAGAGATAAAAATTGGTGTAGTAGATATGGATACTTTAAGAACTCATCATCCAAAGTATTCGATGATTTCTAAATTAGAAGTCGAAATTCAAAGTTATTTTAAAGAATTAGCTAGACAAACAGATGGACAAAAGGAAGCACAAATTCAAGTTGAATCACAATATTCAGATCTCAATGCTCAATTTTATAGTCAATTAGAGGAGATTCAAGAAAAATATCAAAAAAAGATTGATGAAAAAACTGAAATACTCCAGCAAGAATTAATTTCCTTTGAAGAAAAAACTTGGGATATAGTTGTATCTGATTTTCAAAAGAAGAAAGATGACGTCGAGGTTATGGCTGAGGAAATGATCTCTAGATATAATGAAAAACAGATGGAAAGTTTGGCGGTTTCTGGAGAAGAGTTAATGAAAAAATATTATCCAGAAATTTTGAATTTTAGATTGAAACTACAAATGGTTCAATTATCAGAAGAAGAACAGAAGAAATATCGTGATGAATTAGAAAAATTAGAATTTGAGCAGGCAAGAAAGATTGAAGAAGAAAAAGTTAGATTAGAAGAAGAATTAAATCAGTATATCGAGACAAAACAAAGTTCACTAGAGCAAGAACTTCAAGATTTTCAAAATAAAACTAAAGAAGATGCAGAATTGGATCTGGAAAATAAGCGTAATGAGTTAGACAATAATCTTCAAACATTCATTCAGGATATGGATTTAGCTATGCAGGCAGAGATTAAGGAGAAGCAGATTAGATTAGAAGAACAGGCTCAAACGGGTCTTTTGAAAGCTCAGGACGAAATTCAAAATGATATGCGGAATAATGAAGAACTTTTAAAATCGAAAATTGCTGAAGCAAAACAGGAACAAAACAGATTAAAAGAAGAGATAGATGATGAAATTCGTACCAGAGCTCAAGAAGTAGCAAAAGCGAAGAATTTTGATTTAGTCTTAACAAATATAAAAACAAATGTTGACGCAGTGGATATAACAGAGCAGGTTTTGCAAAAACTAAATTAGCAAATTTGTATTAAGGGGCTGATTAGATGAAAAGATCTTCTAAAAAAATTTTTCTGGCAATGAGTATTTTAGTTGTATTGGCAATGGCTATCGCAGGTTGTACATCTTCTCCGGGTGAGAAGATAGGTGTAATTGATATCAGCAGAGTAATCAAAGAAAGCCCAAAAGCACAAGAATACCAGAATCTATTTGAAGAAAGAGGGGCTGAGATTCAAGAGAAATATAATCTCACCGAGGATGAAGTTAAAAATCTTTCTGAAGAAGAAAAAGCCGAAAAACAAAAAGCTGCTTTACAGGAATTTTTGGATGCAAAACAAGAGTTAGAGGATAAGTTAAATGATGAGATAAGTAAAGCTGTAGAAGAAGTAACTAAAGAGAAGAAATTAGATATTGTCTTTCATAATCAGAGTGTAAAAGTTGGTGGAATTGATATTACCCAAGAAGTAATTAATAAATTACAATAGGAATTTAACCCTTAGAGGATAAGGAGAAGTTTGGATCACTTTCTCCTTATCCTATTTTAAGAAATTGGAGGGGCTGTTGTGAAAACACTTAGAGAACTAGCAGAAATTGTTGGTGGAAATATTCTAGGAAATCATGATATGATTATAGTAGGTGTAGGAAGTGCCAAAGATGCGCTACAAGGAACTATTACTTTTGCTGAAACAGAAGAGCTACATAGAGTTGCCGAAAAGAATAATGCAGCAGCGATAATTGTTCCAAAGACTATTACTAATTCATCAAAGACTTTATTACAGGCCCGGAATCCTCGATTGGCATTTGCAAAGATTGCTTATGTTTTTATGCCTAAGCCTTTAGTTACAGGTGAAATTCATCCAACAAGCGTGATTCATAAAGATGCAGAGATTGGAGATAATGTCTCAATTCATCCTCATGCAGTAATTGACGCAGAAGCTAAGATTGGTTTAGGGACAGTTATTGGCCCAGGTGTATATGTAGGTAAAGGCGTTAAAATAGGAGTTGATTGTGAAATTCATGCAAATGTAGTCATTGAATATGCAACTGAGATCGGTGACAGGGTAATCATTCACGGTGGAACAGTGTTAGGATCTGATGGATATGGTTTTGTAACAACTACGGAGGAACATTATAAACTTCCTCAACTAGGTAATGTTA
Organism: Halanaerobiales bacterium; assembly: GCA_030627905.1. GTDB lineage: Bacteria > Bacillota > Halanaerobiia > DY22613 > DY22613 > JAGMES01. The sequence continues at coordinate 2,858 of DAOVRZ010000018.1, read as the reverse complement.
TTATTGAAGACGATGTAGAGATTGGTGCTAATGTGACTATTGATCGTGGAGCTATAGGTTCAACAGTTGTAGGTAGGGGAACAAAGATTGATAATCTTGTTCATATGGCTCATAACGTTAAGACCGGACCAGAGTGTTTGATCGTGGCACAGGTAGGAGTTGCTGGCAGTTCTACATTAGGTAGACGTGTAACTTTAGGAGGTCAGGCAGGAGTTTTTGGTCATCTCAATGTCGGAGACAATGTAATGTTAGCCGCTCGCGGAGTGATCACCAACAATGTAGAGAAGGACAGATTTCTTTCTGGTTATCCTGCTATGGATCATAAAAAGGATTATCGGATTAAGGCTGCTAATCGGCGTACACCTGAAATGTTGAAAAAAATTAAGGATTTAGAGAAAAGGCTTGCTGAGTTAGAAAAAAAGATGTAATAACGTAGTTTTTACATCGACTTTAGAGGAGGAAAAGTAAAATGAAGAAAATGACTTTTATCATTACTGTTTTATTGGTTGTGATTTTAGCAGTACCTGTTTTTGCAAATTCTCAATTGGGTATGAAAGGATTAATTAATATGCCAGTTGCTGATACTCAAACCAAAGGAAAACTTAGTTTGGGATTACAGATGATTGGTGATGCTGGTTATGTATCAGCTAACTATGGAATTGGACAAAATTTGGAGGGTTTTGTTGGTTTTAACTCAGATTCTGGAGATATAACTGGGGGTATCAAGGTAAGAATAATCCGTGAAACTCGTTATCAACCAGCTTTAACTGTAGGACTTATGAATACAAATATCTTCGTGGTAGCTAGTAAGATTATGGATTATAAGACTAATATTCGTGGTCACTTAGGATTTGGAACTGGTGATCAATTGGACGGAATTTATCTTGGATTTAATAAATTATATAACCCGATTACCATTAGTAGTAGCAATTCTCGTTTTAAGTTACCTGTAACTGATTTTAAACTGGAGTATTTTGCTGAGAAGATTAATATAGGCGCTGATTTTTATCTAAATGATTCTTTTAAATTAAATGTAGGTATAAGTAATTTAAAAAATGTAATGTATGGAATTGAGTATTCCTCTCTCTTTTAAGAATTATAAAACCTCATCTATGGTCAACAGATGGGGTTAAAAAAATATAAATATAGTTGTGAGAGTGGGGTGAGTCATAGTGAATAAAGGGAAAATTTTCATATTAAATAGATATCTTTTTAAAGAACTGCTTCAACCGATTTTGTTTTGTATTTTTGCTGTCACTATTGTTTTTATGAGTAATTTTCTTTTTGAATTATCTGATTTGTTGATTAATAAAAGAGAATCCTTTCTTACAGTTATCCAAATGTTATTTTATCAGCTTCCAGCAATATTTGTACAAACATTTCCGATTTCGACACTTTTTGCTACTGTCTATTCATTAGGCCGATTGGTTAAGGATAATGAAATTACAGTGATGCGAACAAGTGGGTTTGGAATTCAGAAAATTATCATACCTTTTTTAATATTAGGCCTAATAGTATCATTTGTAAGTTATTGGATGAATGAAAAAACAGTTCCCTGGGCCAGTCATCGATCACTGAATCTAGTAAGACAGATGATGTTAAGGGATGTGACGCCCAGTATAAAAGAGCATGTCTTTTTTAGGGGACCTGATGATCGTTATTTCTATGTGAAAAATGTAGATAGGACGGCCAAGACACTCCAAGGCATAATGGTTTATGAGACTCAATATCCTGGAAAAGATACAGCTTTTCCGAGGGTGATTACTGCCAATAAAGGAGTCTTTAACGATAATTCCTGGGAATTAGAAGAAGGAATTATTAATGAATTTGATTTACATGGCCGAATCAAAAATGAGGTTCAATTTGAGGAGCTATATATCCCAGTAGGAGATGGATTGGAAAATTTTTATGGAAATCAGAAAACCGCTTCTGAGATGAGCAGGGAAGAATTAAGCGAAGAGATTAATCTTTTTTTGAAAAGTGGGATAAAGGTAGATACATGGCAGGTTGAATATCATATGAAGATGGCTATTCCTTTTGCACCTTTTATCTTTGTCCTTGTAGGTGCACCTTTAAGTTTATTTAATCGCAAAGGTTGGGCGGTTGGTATAGTACTTACTTTATTAGTTGTTTTTGCTTATTTTATATTACAATCTCTGTGCCGTTCTTTTGGCACAGGAGGGATGATCACAGCTGTCTGGTCAGCATGGCTTCCGAACATTATCTTTGCTGTTTTGGGGATATTGCTATTATTTCGAGAAGAGTTTTTTATGGCACGGTAATGTGAATGTAAACATTTCTTTTGGTCAGTGATTTGTTTTTAAAAGATTAATAGTAAAAAATAGTTTTGAGTAAAACATAAAAGACTGTTGGCAATGTATAGATGCCAGCAGTCTTTTTGTATGTTAAAACGATGCCGAGAAGATTTCTTTTCTAAAAAATTTCTCTTCTAAAAATTGGACATACAAAAGGATTTTGAAAGTCAAAAATCGAAATATAGTAATATGCCTAATAAATATATAAGATGGAATTAAGTATAGAAAAGGGATTATGAAGTGGAGGGGGAGTAGATCATGAGACGAAAGCTATTGATATTATTTATAGCTTTGATTCTAATGATGACTGTGGACGTATCAGCCTATAGTCAAGTAAAAGTATTACCATCAGAGATGACAGATGGGTGTCAGGGATATTTTGATGGGATGTTGGATGATGGAGTTGTCATTTTTGATCCTTTTAATCAAGGTAGTTTAGAGTTAGTTTATGATTTTGAAGAACAGACGGATCTAATAGCAATAAAGTTTTTTATTGCTGAAAAGAAAAATTTCAATTTTCTGATCTCCTATGATTTAGGAGAT
>DAOVRZ010000089.1:0-25808 GCA_030627905.1 Halanaerobiales bacterium | reverse complement strand
AAGTTGAATATCTTGAGATAAAAAATCCCTATAACCTGGCTAGCTATAAGGGAGAAAAAAGCTCTATTTTAGATATTAAAGCAAGAGATGAAAAAGGTCGATGGTATGATATAGAGATTCAAGTTTCTCCTCAAACAAGTTATGCAAAACGAGCTCTTTATTATTGGAGTAAAGTTTATACAGATCAATTAGGTAGAGGTATGATCTATAGTGATCTGAACAAGACAATCGGGATAAATATTCTAAACTTCAAATATTTCGATTATCCTGAATATCATAGTACATTTAAACTATTTAATACTAAAAATCATGCAGAATATCCAGATGTATTGGAATTACACTTTATTGAATTGGAAAAGTTTGATAAAGATTTGAAAGATATATCCAATACTCTAGAGCGTTGGGTCGCATTTTTAAAAGAAGCCCATCACTATGATAAAAGATATATTCCAATTGAACTAGGAAATGATGAATATGTCAAAAGGGCAATAATCCAGTTAGATGAGATGGCTATGACAGAAGAGGAGCGAGAAATATATGAAGGACAGTTAAAGTTGCACATAGATAGAATTGAAGAAATGAATACAGCTCGTGAAGAAGGAAGAGAAGAAGGAAAAGAAGAAGGAATAAAACAGGGAATAGAACAGGGAATAGAGCAGGGAATAGAACAGGGAATAGAACAGGGAGAGAGGAGAAAAGCCTATGCGATTGCCAGGAATCTTTTAGATGTTTTAGATATTGAAACAATAGCATTAAAAACTGGTTTGACGAAAGCTGAATTGCTTGCTTTCAAAGATGAACAAAGCTAAAATAGTGGTTCTTCGCTATATTGTGTGAGTAAAGTCAATGGATATCATTAACATTAATGTAAATTGCATTATTCGCATTTTACGGTTATTTAACAAAATAAGCAGTTAAAAATTAATTTTAAATATAGCTTGACATGGAGCCTCTAAGGGTATGACTTATAGCAAATGTAGGCAAAGAGTCTTTGCTTGGCTTAATTAGCCTAGCATGTTCTTCTCTCTATGTAAAACTATATTTTAAATTAATTTTACATAATTGGAACTGTTCATGTGCGAAAAAATTTATTGTACAGAGATTACCCACACAATATAGCGAAGAGCCGTTTAATTGTTACTGTAGATGATGAAAATGGCGGTATTGACGCTAAAAAGATTGAGGAGATTATCATGAAATTATTTTAGATAAATATGAGCAAGGAAGAAGAAATGGGCGAATTGTCGCCCATTTTTTGTCGATTAAGAAGATTGCTAGAGGAATTTTGTTTTATTTAAAGAATTATTAGAAGTAGAATAATTTCAATTATAATGGTGAAGTGAATTGTATGTCAAAAAGCAAAACAACTTTGCTAGTTTTTATCATTGTTATTATAAGTTTAATTTTGGGTACTGTGTTTTTAATTTACATAAGTAAAATTAAAAATGAAGTAATTGACATGAAGGACAATCTAGATATATTTGCATCTAACCATTCGTTTTTATCTCCAATTAAGGTGTACTTTTCTATAGGATAACTGGAAAAGGTGTGTATCATCAATTTTTAATAAATATGATTTGTTCACACAAGCCTTAGGTTTTTACAACATCCTTGGAAAGTGGCTAAGATTTAATTTGATCAGGAAAAGGGACAACTTGATATACATGTTTCACATAAACGCTGAAACAAATTTATTTTTCAGTTGATTAACAAGCTTTATAGTCAGAAGGTGTAAGATTTTATTTATCAAAAATCGTAAAAAAGTACTTGACGTTCACACTTGTCTCTTCTTCTTACTCTGTTAAGCTGTTTTTCGAATTTTATTAAAGGATTTTGTTGGTTCATCTCGAAAATATGTAAAAGTAAATTAAGTTATGGGAGGAAAAAGATGAAGTCCAATTTAATGAAAAAAGTGATAGAGGCCACTTATCTAACTGCCCCAAATCATATTGAATATAGATATATTTTGAACTATTTTTATGAAGAACACAAAAAAATGCGTAATCTTCTTTCACCAGATGAAATTTTTGCAGAAATGAATAAGGAACCTTTCTTTCAGGACTATACGATGAATAAATTAAATCAGGATTTAAAAAGTCTTGTTGAATATAGAAACTTGATTGCACGTCAGGATGCAAGAAGAGCTAATACGATAGATGAATTTAAACAAAAACGATATATCTATCAGATTACACCTTATACTATTGAGATTGAGCGAATGTTGGAAAGGTTAGAAGGGATAACGGGTTTCGGTGGATCTTTAGAACCTAGGTTTTTTGATAAGTTTATTGCAAATCTTTCTCGGGTAGAGAAGGATTGGTCATCAGATAGTGATAATGATGTAGCAATATGGTGGAATGATCTGGTGGAGTCATTTAGACAGTTGTCAGAGAATGCTGCAGATTATTTAGCACATTTGCAAAGCCCCAAAGTAGAGCAATTGATGATGACAGAATCTTTTCTTGCTTTTAAAGATTCTGTGACTGAACATTTACGAAAATTTATGCAGGCATTACAACAGTCTATTTATAGGATTGAAGGTATTTTACAGGATACAACTGATGAGATGATTACACATATTTTAAATAGAGTTTGTGCTTATGAATTAAGTATCCCACGGCTTGATGAGGAACGAGATTTTGAAACGATTTTTAAACAGCTTTATGATAAATGGGTAAATCTAAAAATCTGGTTTATGGGAAATGAAGAGCGACAGAGTGAACTGGATTTGTTACAACGAACTACTAATGATACAATTCGTAAAATTACAAGATATGTAATCCGATTAAGTGAAAACTTAGGTGGTATAAAAAATCGAAAACAAGAGTATCTGACGCTAGCGAAGATGTTTGTTGAACTAGATGATCTTAAAGAGGCTCATTTGCTTTCTGCATGTACTTTTGGTGTTTTTCATACCCATCATATTTTTGGAGAAATGGCAAAGACAACAGAGCGAGTTGATCTTTCGGTATGGGAAGAGCCTGCTTTTGAGTATGAAACTATTCCAAGGATAAGAACTTATCGTACTAAAACTCGTCCTGGAGCAATGAGAGATCTTAAAGCAGAGCGAGAAAAAGTTTTGGCAGAATATCTTAAACAACAAAGATATGAAGAAGAGATAATGATGCAATATATAAAGGATGGAGGTTTTATGATCTCAGAACTTCCGATAGTGGAACCAATTGTGCGGAAAATGATCTTGCGTTGGATTGGTAGAGGGTCTGGTTTAAAAGCAAAAAAATTTAAAACAGAGAATGGACTTCAATATCGCATTTTTACTCCTGATCCTTTTGAATGGGCTATCTTAAATTGTATAGACGGGAGTTTAAAAATGCCTAATTATCGATTTGTTTTTGAAAGTTGAGGTGTGTGCTAAGATGAGTAAAGAAAATCGTTTGTTGGATGAACAGGGCCAGGAAGCAGCCCTGCATCTACTAGAAAAATATTGGATTGTCCGTGAAGAAGATCCTGATCTTTATTATATAATCAAAGACCGTGAGAAGATGTTGAAAAACTTTTTTAGAGAGAAATTTGGTTACCAATTAACAATTCATCGTTTTTTCGTTAGATTGGTAAAAATACCTGGTGAGGCGGAAGCTTGGATGGGAATACAGGATTTTTCTTCTTCACAGGATTATACTTTTCTCTGTTGTCTAATGGCTTTTTTAGAAGAAAAGGGGGCTCAAGAACAGTTTTTGCTATCGGAGTTAGTGGAAGCTATTCAAACCATGTACCCTTTTGATAAATCAGTTGACTGGACACAGTATGAAGAGCGAAAATCTCTGGTTCGGCTATTAAAATTTGTTCGGGAGATGGGATTGATTGTGGCGGTGGAAGGTGAAGAGACAGCATTTTCCTATTCTGAAGAAGGAGAGGTTTTATACGAAAACACTCCTCAGTCAAGATATTTTTTACGAGTTTTTCCACGTGAGTTATCAAATTATAAAAATCATCAGGAGATCTTGGATGGTGAATGGTTGGGAGAAGAGGAACACCGTGGTTTACAAAGAAGGCACAGAATTTATCGAAAATTATTTTTATCCCCTGGAGTCATGCCAAATTCTATAGATGATCCTGATTTTTTATATCTGAAAAATTATCGAAATACCATACAGCATGATATAGAAGAAAATTTTCCAGCAAGTTTTGAATTGCATAAAGATCTGGCTATGATGATTATGAATGAAAGACGGCAAATCTTTAGTCTTTTTCCTGATAATAAGAGCATAACAGATATTGTATTGCAGTTTTCTGGTATCATTCATGAGAAACTGAAACAAGGTGAGTTGAAGATAGATTTATTGGGTAAAATTGGAGTAACGAAAGTGGATTTTATACAATTAATCCAGGAGTGTCAGAAACAATTTTCTATGGGGTGGACGAAAAAATATCGTGAGATAGGATTTAATTCTTTAGTTGATGCAGTACTAAATCATCTAATGGATTGGAAGATGGCTCAATTAGATAGAGAGTTAGATTTAATTTATCTAATGCCTTTATTGAGTAGATGTACAGGATCTTTTCCAGATGACTTTGAGTGGGAGGATGTTCAAGATGGAGAATAAAAGGTGGCATTTTAATCGAGCAGGTTTAGTTAACTTCTGGTATTATGATGAACAGGATTTATATTTTTCAGGTGGACGATTAATGCTACGGGGCGATAATGGTGCAGGAAAGTCTGTGACCATGCAAAGTTTGATACCACTATTATTGGATGGAAAGAAAAGTCCCGATCGGTTGGATCCTTTTGGCTCAAGAGCGAGGAAAATAGAAGATTATCTTTTAGGTGAAAAAGCTTTAGGGATGTCTGATGAACGTACTGGATATCTCTATTTGGAATTTAAACGCGAAGAACTTGAACAATATCGCACTATTGGAATCGGTCTTAAGGCAAAACGAGGACAAAAGTTTGATTTTTGGGGATTTAGCATCACAGATAACCGTAGAATTGGTTTTGATCTGAAATTATATAAGGAAATCTCTAAAGATGAAAAAATTCCTTTGACGAGAAAAGAGTTAGAAAATCGAATTGGCCAGGGTGGACAGGTTGTTCGTTCTCAGAATGATTATATGAAGATGGTAAATCAATTGATCTTTGGGTTTGAAAATCTTGAAAATTATGATGAATTGATCAAACTTTTGATACAGCTTAGAAGTCCAAAATTATCAAAAGACTTTAAACCAACTGTAATCTATGAAATCCTTAATGATTCTTTACCTGCTTTATCTGATGAAGATTTACGATCTCTTTCTGAAACTATTGAAAATATGGATACTGTGAAAGAACAATTAGACCAGTTAAATATGCAACGAGAATCTGCAAAAAAACTTAAGAACGCTTATCATGATTATAATCGTTATCTTATTTATGAAAAAGCAGATGAGTATTTAAAGACGGCTAAAAATTATTCAGATAAGAATAAAGAGATGGAAACTTTAATAAAAAGGCTTGAAGTAAAAAGAGATGAGTTAGAGTTAAAGTTAAAAGAAAAAAAAGAGGATGAATTAGATTTAGAGAGTGCAAATCAGATTAAAGCAGATCTTGAGAAGAATGATGCATTTCAAGCTGAACAGGAACGTCAAAGATTAGAGCAGGAAAAGAAAGATGATAAAATTGACTTACAAAGGCGTGTTAACCGTCTTGAGGAGAAAGAGGAGCAGGAACGGAATTTGATGCAGAAGATTCGCGATACTGAATATAGAATGAATGAATGTAAAGAAAATATCAATGAAGAGATAGAAGAATTGGATGATCTAGCTTATGAAGGATTTTATACTTTGCATGATATTTCGCGTGATGAGTTTTTAAATAATCTAGATGATTATACTTTATATGAAAGTTGGAAAAAAGAAGTTTCAGAATATCGGAAGAAATTAAAGAAAGTTTGTGATATAGCTCAAAAAGTATCAGATGCTGACAAAAAACAGCAAGAACGAAAACGAGAATTGGGGGATCTTCAAGCTAAATTAGAAAAAGAAGATGTAGAGTTAAGAAAGAGTGAATATTTATTAGAAGATGAACGTGAAAACTTTATGACACAGTTTTATGAATGGCAGAAGGGTAATCATATTTTATCTTTGTTGCCTGAAGCATCTCAGAAAATTACAAGACTGGTTCAAGATTATCCTGTAAATAGTTATGAAGAAATAAAAGAACCTGCAAGAAAAGCTTTTGACAATCAAAGATTTTTGATTAAAGAAGAACAATTAGATCTTATACAAAAGAAAAAAACTGTAGAGACACAAATGAATGAATTAAGAGAAGAGTGGGTAAGATGGAAAAACATCTCTGATCCAGAACCGGATCGTCATCCAGAAGTTGATACAGCACGCCAATTACTGAAAGAAAAAGGGATTCCTCATGTGCCTTTTTTTACAGCTGTTGAATTTCGAGATGGAGTGAGTGAAGAAGAAAAAGCAAGATTGGAAAGTGTACTTTTAGAGATAGGGATATTAGATGCTTTGATTATCCCAGAAAAATATGAAAAAGCGGGATTGCCCTTAATTGAAAATATGGCTGATTCCTATTTAAAGAGGAATCAGCAGATTCTTCGTCCTACTCTTTTTGATTATCTCAAACCTTCCTTATTAGAAGATAGTAAAATTACTTCTAGTGATATTGATGAAATTTTGCGAAGCATCCTTATTTTTGATGAGGGTGATCAAGAGACATTTGTTAATCCAGATGGAAACTATGCAATCGGTCTTAGAAGAGGAAAAGCTTCATCTATAGAAAAGTCTATTTATATTGGTCGTGAGGCAAGGAAAAAGTATCGACAGGAAATGTTAGAAAATATAAACAAGCAAATGGAAGAAACACAAGAGATTTTACGTGGGATTGAAGAAAAGATTGGAGATTGTGAGGAACGATTAACAATTCTTGAAGATGAATTTTGCCAATTTCCAACAGATGAGAAAATGAGAGAAGTTTATGAGCTTTATGATGAGTATTTTAGAAGATGTAAAACGCTTAAAATACAGGTGGAAGCAAAAAATGAAGAATGGAAAAAAACTCTTGAATCCTATCAACGAGTAAATCAAGAATTCAAGGTTTTATTAGCTGGTGAAAACCTACCATCAACTTTAGAACAGTTGAACGAGGCATTAGAGGCAATGCAGAGTTATGAAAGTAGATTTTATGAATTAGTAGATTATCATCGTCAGTATAAAAATTGTCTAGAGCAAATTAAAAGTATCAATCAACAAGTGGATGAGCTGATGATAGATCTAGATGAAATTAGAGTCAGCATAAGAGATCTGAGAAATAAAATTCAGGCAAAAGATCGCCGAATCACAGAACTGGAAGAACTTTTACAAGAGAAAGGTATTGACGAAATTCAACGTCAAATCAGGGAATGTATAAATAAAATAGAAACCTTACCAGGAAAAATTAAAAAATTGGAGAGAGAGCTAGGTAATCTTGAGAACGATATTGAGCGAGATGAAGTGAGTATAGAAAAACAAGGCAGAGAATTAGCTGACTTTGAGTCCTTAAAAAATCATTGGCAGAAGGCGTTTATTGAAGAAAGCAATTTATCATTTTATCAGACAGAGAAGGAAAAAAATTTAGCAGTTCCTTTAGGACAGGCAAAGAAAGTTAAGAGTGAACTGAAAAATTGGATTAAGCAACATCAACTTGATCGTGAAAAAATAAAAGATAAACTCTTTAAGGTGTTTCATGCAGAGATGGGTTATTTGATTGATTTTCGCATAACTATGCGTGATCAATTTAAAGATGATCGTCCTGATACAGAAGATTTATCTATAGAATGGAAAAATTATTATGATCTTATTGCCAGATTAGTGATTGAAGTTGACTTAGAAGGACGAAAAGTATCTCCATATACTCTTTTTAAATATTTTGAAGATGCTATTGAAGCAAATCAAATTTTATTAACAGAACAGGATCGTCAGCTTTATGAAGATATTTTGATGCAAAATGTGGGTCAGACAATTCGTAATAGAATTCACAGAGCAGAACGTTGGGTTAAAGAAATGAATCATTTGATGGTTCAACGTGATACATCCAGTGGACTTACCTTTTCACTACAGTGGAAGCCAAAACCAGCTAGTAACGAAAAAGAGATGGATATAAAAGATTTGGTTGAACTCTTAAAGAAAGATTCAAAGATTTTACGTGAAAAAGATATTCGAAGAGTTGCAGAACATTTTCGCTCAAGGATTGAACGTGCAAGAGAAATTTTGGAAGATAAAGGATATGGTGAAAGTTTGCATCGGGCTATTCAGGAAGTACTTGATTATCGAAAATGGTTCCAGTTTATATTATACTATCAAAAGACAGGTGAAAGAAAAAAAGAACTGACGAACCATGTCTTTAATACATTTAGTGGTGGCGAAAAGGCAATGTCCATGTATATCCCACTCTTTTCTGCAGTATTTTCTCATTATGAGCAGGCACGTCCTGATGCACCAAGAATTATTACTTTAGATGAAGCATTTGCAGGGGTAGATGAGAACAATATTCGGGATATGTTTGATCTTGTAGAACAATTGGGTTTTGATTTTATTATGAATTCTCAGGCTTTGTGGGGAGATTATGATACAGTTTCTCATTTATCAATTGCTGAATTGATAAGGCCAAAGAATGCAACGTATGTAAGTGTAATTCATTATTATTGGGATGGGAAAGTACGGAAATTACAGATGCCAGAATGGTTTGAGATTGATTTGTCGGGCGAGATGGCCTCTACCAGATTGGAGTAAGGTTATCAATTTACACCCATACATTCATGATTTTTATCATGAGTGTATGGGTGTAAAGTCTTTCATATGTAAAGTAATAGTTGAGGGTGATGATAATGTTAAATATTGTTAAAGAGGCTGTGCAATATTTCAAAAATGAACCAGGCTTTGATCTTTTGTTTCAAGAAATGCGAAAAAAGTATCAACAACTGGGGCGAGTTGGTGGAATGGCTTCTCTTTCTTCTTTAGGAGAAGAAGAAAAAAAAGCGATTGGATTATTTTTTGGAAAAGATTTTTCACATCAATCAATAGTAAAAATTTCTTTAGCCAATTTTGATATAGTCTTAAATCGAACCAAATTTGCAGGGATTAAGTTCATTGAATTGTTAGAAGTATATTTTGGAGAAAAAATACAAACAAATCAAGAGATAAAGCAAAATTGGCAGAAGAAATGGGATGAATTATTTCAAACTCTTTTGGATGAATTTTCATCATCTAATGAATGCCAAATTTGGTTAACAAATCTTTTAGAGAAAAATGGGTATGGATATAGATTAACTTTAAAAAAATTTGAAAAGGATTCGAATAAATTATTAGAGGATTTACGTTTAATTTGTACTGCATTGATAAAATTGCCGATAAATTTTGGGAAGCGACAACGTTTACCAGTCTTTGCTACCCAAATTACTACTAATCCACATGGTTTAGATCAAAAAACAGATCTAGGAAAATTATTTCAGACAGCTTTAGCGACAATTTATCATGTTTCGTTTCCAGAATCTAGTGAAGAGATGGCCGAATTGTATCTAAGAGCAGGTATAGTAAAGGATGATATCTCTAGTTATGTGACTACTAATGGTTTGGTAGCTTATTATCAAGAAGAAAAACATCCATTATGGCAGGGAGCATTAAATACAAGGGAAGTGTTGCAAGTAACTTTGCGTAATTTGCTTAGAGTTGACCGAGTCCAAAGTCCACATGGCAAAGTTTTTGTTGTAGAAAATCCAGCTGTTTTTAGTGAAATTATTGATCAACTTTCTCTTGATATTCAAATACCTTTAGTCTGTTCTAATGGTCAGTTTCGTTTGGCCACTCTGGTTTTATTAGATATGCTAGCAAAGGAAAATACTATTATTTATTATTCGGGAGATTTTGATCCAGAAGGCTTGGGAATGGCACAGCGATTATTAGATCGTTATCCTGATCAAGTTAAACTCTGGCGTTATGGTGTACAAGATTATAAAATAGCACTTTCTGGCGAAATAATTGAAGAGAGTAGAATTAAAAAGTTAAAAAATATCACTTCCATAGAGTTAAATCAGATAAAGAAAGAACTAAAATTAATTAAAAAAGCTGGCTATCAAGAGCATTTGATTGAAAAAATGTTAGAAGATCTATATTGTTTCTTTTTTAATATCAAACGTTGACTCAAGTAATGCCCAATTTTGTGGTGATGGTAAACTAAGTTCCCAATAGCTTACTCCTCGTAAATCATATAGATCCACCAGTTTAAACTTTTCTTGAAAACTTCTCGCATCTTCAAACCAAACCTCGTGTGGATTACCAAATTCATCAAAATATTTAAAATAAGGTGATTGTGCTATTGGATCATATTCTATGAATGCACCATATCGAGCGGCAATTTTTAATGCTTCTATATGACTAATAAGTCTGGCCCATTTTCCACGAGGTATATAAGGTAAAGGCCAATCGTATCCATAGAGTGGAATTCCCATCATTATTTTCTCTGAAGGAATTACTGAAACAGCATAGTTAAGTACGCTTTTTACTTGATTAATAGGAGCAATTGCCATCGGTGGTCCTCCCGCCCATCCCCAGTCATAGGTCATAATTATAACTGAATCAGCTATTTCTCCAAGAGCTTGATAATCATGGGCTCCATGCCAAGCCCCTGTTGTAATGTCATATGGTTTGGGCACAAGCGCCACCGTAACCGGATAGTTTTCTGAGTGTAATAGATCGGTTAGTTTTTTAACAAAATCATTATACAACTGTCGATCTTCTGGAGGAATTCTTTCAAAATCAATATTTAATCCATAGTAGCCTTTTTCAGTTAAAGTCTTGAGGATATTTTCAAATAAAACCTCTTGAAGAGATTCATTAGTCAATATTTGGTGTGCTAAATTTGCATTAAAATTTTTGTTCCGAATATTTGTAATGACCAAAATTGGGGTAAAACCAGCTTCTTTTGATGTTTCAAGAATATTATCATCATTTAAAGGAATTAGGTCACCATCTATTGTAACTTGATAGCTGAATGGGCTGATATATGTCAAATTTACATTGCTAATTATTTCATCCTCATGTTCTTTTGTTGAAGGTAAAATATATCCGTTGGCTTCTACAGTTCTAAGTTTTTTGGAGTTAGTGGAAGTTTTTGACGGGATTAAAATTGCCTGCCCGGGAATTAAATAAGGAACCTCCTGTAAACCATTTAATCTAACAATTTCTTCTATAGGAACTCCGTATCTATTAGATATTAACCATAAACTATCACCTGGCTTGACTATATGTATTCTCAACAAATTTCCCTCCTTATGATTCATCTCATATATTAAACTATTCAAATGGTTATTGATTTGTACTTTAAATCAGAAAAATTTTAAGTATTAGGAAAAGAGGAGAGATAGAAGATTTGACGAAATATATAGTAATGGGATAATGCTTGTAGGAGGTCAATCAATGAATAAAAAAATTACTATTCGAGAATATAGAGAAACTGATGAACTTAAGTGGTTGGATGTTCACGCAAGTGTGATGGTAGATTCTGCAGCATGGTGGATTGTACTTCACAAAAAGCCTACATATAAAAATGATTCTATTGATTTAGTAGCTATAGATGGAGATAGAGTTGTTGGTTTTATAACTTTTGAGATCAATGCAAGAATAGTGAGTGAGATAAAAGATTGTGCTTTTGTTTGGGAGTTTGGAGTACATAGAGAGTATCGTGGATTAGAAATTGGTAGAAAATTGATTCAAAATGCACATAGATTAGCTTTAAAAAAGTATGGGATTAGAAAAAGCATCGGGTATTCTCAGGAAGAAAGGGCTCAGAGATATTATGAAAGATTAGGGATGAAAGAGATTGAACGGCATTGGCAGTTTTCTGTGACACCTACAAAAGAGCAACAGCAGAATTTTAAAAAGGATGGCTTTGATTGCTGGGATATGAGGGGATCTTGTTTAGTGGAAGATTTTGAGAGAGTAAAGAAAAAATTTAAGATTATAGAGGATGATGATGCTTTAAGACCGAGAATCTGTATTGGATATGAGTATATTTACATAGATGAATAAAAAGAGAGGTAGGTGTCCTCTCTTTTATTGTATCATATTGTAAAGGAATTTTTCTTTAAAAGGAGAAGTATAAAAGATGTGTACTAAGTTTATATTGGTCAATTGAAACGAGGGAATATTTAAATGAAACTATCACGTTTATATACATTTGTAAAATTAGCTGATTTGGGAAGTTTTTCCGAGGTAGCAGAAGAACTAAAATTAACTCAACCTGCGGTAAGTATTCAGGTGAAAGCTTTAGAAGAACATTTTAGTGTCGAGCTGGTTAAAAGAAAGTCAGATGGAGTGGTTTTGACAGAAGAAGGGGAACAACTTTATCAATCAGCAAAAGAGATACTTAGAATCTGGGAAAATATTGGCCCGAAGATTAATCAATTACAGGATCTGGTTAAGGGTGTGTTGAATATTGGCGCCAGTACGATTCCAGCAGAATATCTTTTGCCAGAGTTGATCGTAGATTTTTGCCAAACTTATCCGATGATAGAATTGAAGATGGAGGTCGGAGATTCGGGCTCAGTGATTCAGAATCTCTTAAAAGGGCGATATGATCTGGGAATTGTGGGGGTTAAGCCAAAAGAGGACAAGTTTATGACTTTGAAGATTGCCTCTGATAAGTTAGTGTTGATTGTCCCTAAAGATTATTCTATTGGTAAAAGAGGTAAGGTCACAAGACAAGAGCTTTTTAGAGAAAGATTTATTTTTCGTGAAGAAGGCTCAGGAACACGCAAAGCAATGAAAGAAGGGTTGGCCCGGTTAGAACTGAGTGAATCTGATCTTAAGATGGCTGCCCAACTTGGCAGTAGCGAATCGATCATTGCGGCTGTAGAAGCAGGACTTGGAATTTCTATTGTTTCCAGTCTTGCTGCACGCCGGGCTGAAAAATTGCAGCGTGTACGAGTTGTTCAGGTAGAAGGTTTTGATGTTCAAAGAGAGTTTTTCCTGATCTATACTAAGGAACAAAAGGAGAAAAACTTAATTGAGAAGTTTATTGAATATATGCAAAAGAAGATATGACTCCTGATAGAAGGAGTCTTTTCTTTGTTGACAGCACAGGTGTTCTCTTATACAATAAAATAGAAAACGAATATATGGAGGAAAATTCGATGAATCTCACTCAAGTTTTAGACCAATTGAAGAGTTCTGAAAAGTTTTGTGCAAATATTACAACTTGGAATACAATTCTTGCTAGAGAGGCACAATATTCTGACTTTCCTATGTCATTAGATCAACGATTGGCAGATGTCCTTCGGCAGCGTGGAATAGAACGGCTTTATTCTCATCAAGCTACAGCTTTTGATAGTGTTACAAAAGATAAAAATATTGTGGTAGTTACTCCTACTGCATCTGGTAAAACACTTTGTTATAATCTCCCAGTGTTAAATAAGATTTTGCAAAACCAAGAAACTAGAGCTCTTTATCTCTTCCCGACAAAAGCTCTTTCACAGGATCAGATGAGTGAACTTCATGAACTGGTTACTCTCTTAGGTGAAGATATTAAGACCTACACATACGATGGAGATACACCAGCTACTGCTCGGAAATTGATTCGCTCAGCAGGACATATCGTAGTAACTAATCCTGATATGCTCCATTCTGGAATATTACCCCATCATACGAAATGGGTTAAACTTTTTGAGAATTTAAAATATATTGTAGTCGATGAAGTTCATCATTACCGTGGTGTTTTTGGTAGTCATGTGGCTAATGTAATGCGTCGTTTAAGGCGGATTTGTAAATTTTATGGTTCTGATCCTCAGTTTATCTGTGCTTCTGCAACAATAGCCAACCCTAATGAATTAGCTAGTAAATTGACAGGCGTAGAAGTTGAGTTGGTTAATAATAATGGAGCACCATCTGGAGCAAAGGAATTTATTTTTTATAATCCTCCAGTGGTAAATCGTGAACTGGGAATTCGGCGAAGTAATGTTCTTGAAGCAAAGCGTTTAGCATCATATTTTTTGAAAAATAAAATCCAGACAATTGTTTTTGCCCGAAGTAGATTGAAGACTGAAGTTTTAGTAAGTTACTTAAAAGAACTCTGTAAGGGGATTGGTCAAAACCCTAAAGCCATTCGTGGTTATCGGGGTGGCTATCTTCCAGGTCAGCGTCGAGAGATTGAAAGAGGTTTGCGACGTGGAGAAGTTTTAGGAGTAGTTAGCACCAATGCTCTAGAACTAGGAATTGATATAGGTCAATTGGAAGTATGTATAATGTCTGGTTATCCAGGTTCTGTTGCTAGTACCTGGCAGCAAGCAGGTCGAGCTGGAAGACGTTCAGGAATATCTGCGGCAATTTTACTCGCGAATAGTAGTCCTCTTGATCAGTATATGATTACAAATCCTGATTATTTTTTCTCTCATTCAACTGAACATGGTTTGATTAATCCGAACAATTTGGTTATTTTACTTAGTCATATAAAATGTGCTGCTTTTGAACTTCCTTTTCAAGATGGCGAAGATTTTGGTGTAGAAACTTTAGAAGAGATTCTAGAATTTTTAGCTGAAGAGAAAATCTTGCGTCATGTAGGAGGACGCTGGTATTGGATGAGTGATTCATATCCTGCACACGATATCAGTCTTAGAAGTGCTTCATCAGATAACTTTGTGATTGTTGATACAACTGAACCAGATCATCGAATTATTGGCGAGATGGATCGCTTTAGTGTATTAACTATGCTTCATAAAGATGCTATCTATATCCATGAAAGTCAACAATATCACGTAGATCAATTAGATTATGATGAGCAAAAAGCATATGTACGAGCAGTAGATTCAGATTATTATACAGATGCTCATCTTTCGGTAGATATAAAAGTTTTGGATGTGTTTGAGAAAAGAGAGGTTCAAGGTGGGGATAAATCACATGGTGAAGTGTTGGTTGCTGCCAAGGCGACTATGTTTAAAAAGATAAAATTTAACACTCATGAAAATGTGGGCTATGGAGATATTCATCTACCAGAACAGCAGATGCATACTACATCTTATTGGATGAGTATTGCTTCAGAATTGGCCGATACTTTCACTAAAGATGAACTTCAGAGTGGACTTTTAGGTCTGTCAAATCTGTTGGTTAATGTAGCTCCTATTTATCTGATGTGTGATCCTCGGGATATCAAAGTTGTTACTCAGATTCGTTCGCCTTTTACTAATGCTCCTACTATTTATCTTTATGATAGCTACCCTGGAGGGGTTGGATTTAGTGAAAAATTATTCGGAATACATGATAAAATGTTGAACACTGCTCAAGAATTAGTATCTGCTTGTGAATGTGAGAATGGCTGTCCATCGTGTGTTGGCCCAGTAAATGAAGTAGGGCCAGATGGTAAGCTGAATACCTTAAAATTATTAAAGTCATTTTCAGAAAGATAGATTCTCCAGTATCTATAAAAAATCAAAGCAGATAAGTAAGGAGGATTGTTTAGTGGATCTGAGAGCCAAACTGGGTCTTCATTTTAAGAAAAGTGATAAACCTAAAGTGAAGAAACAGGATCAGCAGATTAATGAATTGATATATGAATCTATTAACCAGGAATATCAGTTAAGTCGTCTGTTACCTGGTAAGATGGTAGAGTCGGATTTAGGAGAGTTTTTGTTAGTAGAATATCGTTATCCTATAGATTATTTCCACGGTCGTATTAATTTGGGAGGACTTGTTTCTGAAGAGATGTCAGCATTATGTGGCGTATTAAAAAAACCTAATATGGTTTGCCCAAAAGATTTGCAGAATCTTATCTTTTTGGATACTGAGACCACAGGTTTGGCAGGAGGAGCAGGGACTTTTGCATTTTTAATTGGTGTAGGATATTTTGAGGAAGACGAATTTGTTTTACGACAATATATGATGGAAGACTATCATCAGGAATTGGCAATGCTGGATGCCCTCTTGTCCGAGCTTTTTAAATATAGCCATCTGGTTACTTATAACGGAAAAAGTTATGATTGGCCACTATTAGAGGGAAGATTCATTTACCATAGAATAAAGGAAGATTTTTCTCCGATTCATATTGATTTGCTTCACCCATCCAGAAGGTTTTATAAACGTAGACTAGAAAGATGTAACTTAGGTTCGATAGAAACAGAGATTTTGGATTTTAAACGAACTAATGATATTTCAGGTTCTGAAGTTCCCGCTCTTTTTTTCCGTTACTTAGATCAGAAAGATGGAAGAATTTTATTACCAGTATTCCAGCATAATCATTGGGATATTCTTTCTCTTGTGACTTTGATTATTCATCTGATTCAAGCTTATTTAAATCCAGAAGATGAATTACATTGCCCTGAAGATATATTTTCAGCAGGAAAAATTTATGAAGATTTAGGTCAAGTAGATTTAGCTCTAAAATGTTATACTCAAACTTTACAGCAGGAGAATGCTTCTTATTTTAAACAGGAAGTAATGAAACGTCTCTCGTTTTTCTATAAGCGCTTAGGAAAGATGGAAGAAGCATTACTAATATGGAAAGAGTTGATGGAATCTGAGACAAATTTACAGTTATATCCCTATCTAGAGCTTGCGAAATATTTCGAGCATCAATGTAAAGATTATCAAAATGCTTTGCAAATGACTGAAGGAGCTATGGGGCTAGTAGTAAAGAACCGAAAATTGTATAGTAAGATAAAGTTAATTGAATTGCAGAATCAGTTAAAACATCGTGAACAGCGTTTGTTAAAGAAAATTAGGAAAGATTTCTGACGATAGAGAAGATTACATGTAACCTCAAAGGGTATGATTTTGAGCTAATGCGAGGCAAGAGTTAATAACTCTCAAGTAAGCTTAGCCGATCATCCCTTTTTTTATGTAAAGCTGTAGTTTGAATAATAGAAGAAGGAGTTACAAAGAAGTTGACGAAATATAAGTTTCGTAGTTACTTACAAATCTAATAAAAAATGTAGAAATGTATTTTGAGTTAATAACATTTATTCAGAAGTTTAAGCGATATAAGCTTGACGTTAAAAAAAAAATGAGGTATAATGAGTGAAAAGTGTGAAAAAAATAACAACAATGTGAAAATAATCTAATCAAAAATTCTATCAAAATTACTATATATTCAAAAAAAATATTGTACTTAACTAAATAACACGATTATTTTTGAAAAATAAAGAATTTTAACTAAATTAATATAATCTCATGTTTCAACTGCAAAAAGACCACTAATTCTATGAACAATTGTACAATAAAAATAATTAAGGTAGGTGTTTGCAAAATATAGAGAGTTATAAATACAGGAAATGCTATTTTAGGAAAGTAGAAGTATAATTTAGGCAATAAGAGGTCTTAAAATTCGGATATATTCATGTTGATTAATTTTTGCAGTAAGAATAAATTTTCGTGTATAAGTCCTTAAATATAAAAAGTTTATACGTTTTACAAACACTTAGTAATTAAGTAAAAAAGGAGGAAAATAAAATGTCTGTGTTGCAAGTGAAAGGTATCACTAAAACTTATCAGCAAGGTGAAATTGTAGTACATGCGTTAAGGGAAGTTGATTTGACTGTAGAACAGGGGGAATTTACTTCTATTGCTGGACCATCTGGTTCGGGAAAAACAACACTTTTAAATCTTATAGGCTGTTTGGATAAACCTAGTAAAGGTGAGATTTATTTAGACGGTCAGGAAACTGGTAAATTATCTAAAAAAGAATTAGCAATGATGCGTCGCAACAATCTAGGGTTTATATTTCAAAATTATAATTTAATTCCTGTGCTCACTGTTTATGAAAATGTAGAGTTTGCTCTTCGTTTGCTTAAAGGTAAGAATTCAAAAGAAATTAAAGAACGAGTTTTAAGCATTTTAGAAAAAGTTGGTCTTGGTGGATTGGAAAATCGTAAAACGAATGAACTTTCTGGAGGTCAAAAACAGCGTGTAGCAATTGCACGAGCATTGGTTAAAGAACCAAAAATTGTATTAGCTGACGAGCCTACAGCAAATTTAGATTCTAAAACAAGTAAAGATGTTTTAGATATTATGCTTAAAATGAATAAAGAGTTAAAAACTACTTTTGTTTTTTCTACACATGATCCTTTAGTAATGGAATACGCGAGTCGATTAGTTCAAGTAAAGGATGGACAAATTATTTCAGACGAAAGGAGATGAAACGTCAGTGTTTTTAGTTAAATTAGCTTTTAAAAATTTGACACGCCATAAGATTAGAACAATTATTACTGCGCTAATAATTGTTATGGCAGTTGAAAATTTTATTTTTGGTGACTCACTTCTTCAGGGAATTAGTCAATGGTCTTATAATAATGTAATTGATTTAGAGACAGGTCATTTACAGGTGACAGATTCGGAATATTGGGAATTAAGAGATAAATTATCTTTAAATAATCTTTTTTCTGTAAGTCAGGAGTTAGAGACTGAGTTGAAAAAAGTACCGCATTTTACAGCTATGACACCGAGACTTAAGTTTAAAGCTAATATTAGTAATGGAATGGATGAAATGCCTATTATGGCCTGGGGTGTTAACCCTATTACAGAACAAGATGTTTTTATTACGCAGGATTATCTAACAGAAGGTTCAATGTTTACTCTAGGCCAAAACGAAGTTGTGTTGGGTAAAAATTTAGCGAAATTAATGGATATGCAGTTAGGAGATTATATTACATTATTAGTGAAAAGTAAAAATGGGGCTTTTAATACTATAGATGCAAAGATTATAGGGGTTTTAGACAGTACAAATCCTACAATCAATTCTAATGTTGTTTATGTTCCATTAGATATAGCTCAGAAAGCTTTGAATATCGGAAATCAAGTGAGTGAAATTGCAGTTCGATTGGATAATCCTAACTATACAGAGGAAGCATTAAAACAATTATCTAGCTTGATTTCACCAACCTGGTCTAATTTAGATGTACATACTTGGGGGGAATCAGCACAATTTGCTAATACATTGAAGAAAGCAGGAAAGATTGGAAGCAAATTTGGCTTAGGAATATTTCTTTTGATTGCTGCAGTTGGAATAATAAATATTACTATTCTTGCGGTACTTGAACGTTTAGATGAGATTGGAACTATGAAAGCATTGGGGCTTAAGGAAAAAGAGATTATTCTTGTATTTCTCATGGAATCATTAGGGATTGGTTTATTAGGGTGTGTAATCGGAAGTATAGCAGGTACGCTTGTTGCATTACCTTTAAGTATTATTGGGTTTGATCCAGCTTGGCTAGGTTCACAAACAGAAACTTCTTTTACAATTATAGGAAAGTTCTATACTGTTTTAGATCCTTCAGTTTATCCTATAGCATTTATCTTTTGTATAACTACAACTCTTCTAGCAAGTATTTTACCTGCTAGATGGGGTGCTCGAAAAGATCCAGTTAAAGCCATTTATCATCGTTAGGAGGTGGAAAAAATGAAGTATTTGTTTAATATTGCATATAAAGATTTATTTAACTCTAAACATAGAACTATTGCTTCAATTATAGCCATTGCTGTTTCTGTCTGTATTGTTATAGTTGTCAGAGGATTTATTTTAGGTTTTTTAGATTCAATGTTGGAACTAAACATACAATATGATCTAGGTCATATTAAAATTATCGATCAGGAGTATCATGATAAACAGCAATTAAATACGTTAAATTATCCAGTTGATGGTTTTGAAGGAGAAGGTGTAGCCGAAATGGTCGCACAATTAGAGAATATTTCTGGAGTAACACATGTAATTCCAAGACTTAAGTTTAGTGCTGCTGCTAGTTATAATGATGAGTTATTTGGAGTAATGGGATATGGCGTTAAACCTGCGGAAGAACTAGCTTTTACTCGACTTAAAACTTATTTAGTCGAAGGGCGAATGATCGAGGAAGGACAACGTGAAGTAGTTATGGGGGCAGGACTCTTAAAAGAGTTAAAACTTAAGGTTGGTGATAAGTTTACTTTCTTCTATACCACTGCTTTTGGTTCTTTTAAAGGTTCAACATTTAATATTGTGGGTAAGATTAAAAGTGGAATGGGAATGCTCGATAATAATATGATCTATCTTCCTCTCGATCAAGCACAACGTATATTAGAAATGGAAGATGAGGTAACAGAAATATTATTAGCAGTTCCAAATTATAAGGAAGTGAATACAGTTGTTCCTGCGGTTAATGAATTTTTTGATAAAAATGATTCGGAAGGAAGATATACGGTGCTTCCTTGGAATAAGACCGGTGGTCTTGTCACTGCTTTGAGTGTTGTAGAGAAAATATATAACATTATCTATATTTTACTAGTCGTACTTGCTTGTTTTGTGGTGATCAATGTCATGTACATGATTGTTAAAGAACGGACGCAAGAGATTGGTATGATGAGTGCTTTGGGACTTGGAAGAAGAGAAATTTTATTTTTGTTTATTTTTGAGGGATTTTTTATGGGGTTTGCTGGTAGTTTGCTAGGAACTTTTTTAGGGGGATTTGTTACAAAAATTTTCTCAAATATAGGCATTAATTTTGCGGGGCTTTTTGAAAAATTGGGTGAAGAAGTTTTGATGTCACCTTCTATATATCCAGTATTTTCGATAGGGAATTTAATTTTTGCATTTGTTTTAGGTATATTTTTGACGGTAATTACCTGTATTTTCCCTGCCCGGAAAGCTGCAAATATGGAGCCTACTGAAGCATTACGCTCTATCTAATAGGAAGGAGTTGTGAATCAATGTCTAAATTAAAATGGATTCTGCCTGTATTTATTATGTTACTTTTGATGCCAGAGATGGTACTGGCTATGACAGCAGAAGGGATCATCAAAATTGTGGATGATAATCAATATTTAGAGTCAGCACACTTTGAGGCAGAGATGTATATTGTTAATGGTAAGAGAAAGATGACAAAAAATATGATTGTAACAATGAAAGGTTCATCTGGTCTTGTTGAATTTACAAATGCGCGTGATCGTGGTGTAAAATTTTTAAAATTAGATGGAGATCTTTGGATGTTCTTTCCTGATGCAGAGGAAGTAGTGAAAATTTCTGGGCATATGTTGGAAGATGGTATGATGGGAAGTGATTTTTCCTATCAGGATACGATGGAATCTGAAGAATTGGAAAACCAATACAAATTTACAATAGTTCGTGAAGAGGAAGTAGATGGTCATCCATGTTATGTTTTAGAAGGAATCGCGAACGAGGATGTGGAAGTATCATACTATCGTTTGGTATCCTGGATTGATAAAGAACGTTTTGTGATATTGAAGCAAGAGCTTTATGCACAGAGTGGTAGATTGTTAAAAGTGATGGATACACTGAAAGTAGAAAAAATAGCAGGTCGGTGGTATATAACAGATTCGGTTATGAAAGATAAATTAAAGAAGAAAAGCGAGACTCGATTTACTATTACTTCTGCAGAATTTGATATCGAGATTCCTGAAGATATGTTTAATTTAGAAAATTTAAGGTAAGGAGGAATCTCTTTTGAGAAACAAATTTATTTTCTTAGGGCTAGTAGCAATTATTGCTGTTTTTTTGGGAATAGGGATAATTGCTGGGCCAGTATGTGCAAAAGTTGGTTTTGGAGGGAAGATTGAAACTAATTTTATTGGAACGGTAAATCCAGATGGTGAGTTCATGACTGCATTTCAGGAGCATCTCAACTTAGAATTATTACTGCCAAGGATGTATGAAACTTCAGCTGCGTTTGAATTAGATGTTTACTATGTACCACAGAATGGACTAGAAGGTTCGCATCTTTCTACAAATATTACTAAACTTTATATCAAACAACGGTTTGAAAAGATGCATTTGACTGTAGGAAGGCAACCTATTTCCTGGTCCTTTGGTTCTTTTATTAATCCATTTAATTTTACAGTTGGGAATGATCTAATGAGTTTGGGAGAGATAGAGATTAGTGAAAACGCTATTTCTGGATATTTTACTTTGGCTAAAATGTCAAATATAACTGTAATAGCAGCATTTCCTGAAAAAAGTACTGATGCTAAATTTGGAATAAGAGGAAGGACAGGTTTAAAAGGGTTTGACCTTTCCGCTAGCTATGTTGCTGAGCCTGAGAAGGATTATACTCATTGGATACAGCCATCTATCCAACGGTTTGCTCTGACTGGAAAAGGTGATTTAGGGCCAGTGAGTGTATATGGTACAGCGGGATGTTATTTTGAAAATAATTTTAATGATGGAGAAATGGTCTATCTGATTGGCGTAGACTATAGTTTCGAAGTTTTTTATGGAAGCAAAATTGTGGCTCAATTAGAGTATTTGCGAGATGAAACTTATACAATTCAGCCTGAAACAAAACCAGATTTATTGTTGGGAATGTTGAGCTATGAGATTGATGAATTTGCGGGAGTAAATTTAATGACTGTATTTAATCCCCATGATTCCAGTTTGGTGCTTGTGCCGAAGTATTACAATTTAATTGGAAGTGGTATGGACTTTTCGGTTAGTGGTGGCTTATTTGTGGGGGATGAAGGTACACAGTTTGGAACACAGGAATTGGTGAGTGGGATGATTCAGATTGGATTTGGATATCAATTTTAATAAAAAAATGGTTATATTGATAGGAAAGAGCAATGCTCTTTCCTATTTATTTTGCCACTAGAAGAAAAATACCACAAATGAATATAGTATACAATTTTAAATAAAAAGATAGTATTGACAAAAAAAGGTATTTATATTATAACAAAAGATGGAAAGTTAGTTTTATAAAATATACTTTCTTTTATATTAGAAACAAAGTTAATATTATCTATAATTGTTTATAAAACAGAGGTAAAAGACTAGCTAGTAAAAGTCAAGAGTTTTAATGAAAAAAGTTAAATTTTTTTCTGACTTAAAAAAGGTATAACAAACTAAACCATTAAAAAGCACGAGCAATGGCTTTGATGTAAATTCTTTAGAAAATAATTTACGCTGCTAAAATTTGATTGTCAAAGTAGGCTAAAGAATGACTTTTTGGTGACCGTACTTCAGTCTGATTTTTTAGTACAGCAAATATGTATTTTAGAAGCTTATGCATAACATCACCAATAGCTACTTTCTTTTTCTTGGATTCGCATTTTACCTGATAGTATTCAAACAAGATAGGGTTATTAGGAACTCCATTTCTCTTTTTTACGTATGCAAGTTAAGACTACAGCATGATTAGAGAAAAAGCATGTGGAACTACTCTAAACTTTATAATTCAGAAAAATTATTCAAGATAACAATAGTATTGAAGTTTTCAAAGTACGAATATTTAAATGTTTTTTTAAACTAAAGTTTGGTTGAAATACAGTTGTTTTCAATCGAATCTTTATAACTACATTATACAAGGAGGTAATCAATGAAAAGAATAGCCGAAAGTTCTAATTTTAAAAGTTTGATCAATATATTTGAGCAAAGTGATTTAGCTTCAAAGGGTATCACTTTTATTTACAGTGAACATGAGGAGACTTATGTATCATATGAGGAAATATACAAAAAATCACTTATATATTTGAAAAATTTTCAAAACAAAGGAATAAAGTTAGGTAATGAACTAATCTTTCAATTATCAGATACCCAGGAGTTTATTTATAGTTTGTGGGCTTGTATTTTAGGGGGAATTATTCCAGTTTTTACGCCTGTAGGACTAACTGAAGAGCAAAAGTTAAAACTATTTAAAGTTTGGAGCGTGTTGGATAAACCGTACCTAATTACTTCTAAAAATATTGCCGGGCAATATAATACTTTATTAAATAATACGATCTTAATTGATGACTTTGGTGAGACTAAAGAAGAAGGAGTTATTTATAAATCTAAATCAAATGACATAGCAGCAATATTATTTTCATCTGGTTCAACTGGTGATCCTAAAGGGGTTGTTTTGACTCATGAAAACATGTTAGCAGGTATAACGAGAATTGAAGAGGGATTTTCTGCTACTTGTGCTGATAAGTTCTTATCATGGTCACCTATGACACATATTTTGGGATTGTTGGGTTGGCATATGACACCGTTATTTCTTAATGCTGATCAATATTTGATGCCAACCGATTTATTTATGAAAAAACCACTCATGTGGTTAAAGAAAGCAGATGAACATAAGGCGACTTTCTTAGCTAGCGTCAAATTTGGTTTCAAACATGTTCTGGAACATTATAAACCTGAATTATTAAAAGATCTTGAGCTATCACATATTCGTTTGATTTTAACTGGAGCGGAGCCGATATCTGCTGAGTTATGTCATGAATTTGCAATTACACTAGCTCATCATGGTCTAAAAGAGAATACTATATTCCCTATTTATGGAATGACAGAGACAAGTT
This sequence comes from Halanaerobiales bacterium, assembly GCA_030627905.1. Classification (GTDB taxonomy): domain Bacteria; phylum Bacillota; class Halanaerobiia; order DY22613; family DY22613; genus JAGMES01. The sequence goes on along the minus strand of DAOVRZ010000089.1, from coordinate 1,577 downwards.
TATTTGCTACTTTTCCACTTGTAGGAGAAGGAGTGATTTCAGATAAGTTTGACCGTCAGTTTATGGCAATTGGTGATACTGTTAAAGAAATTGATACAACTAAAGATGGCATAGAACTCGTTGATGTAGGATATCCTTCGCAAAATTGTAGAGTATGTGACGAATTCAATAATGTAGTTGATGAAAAAGTAATTGGTTATGTTCAAATTAGTGGACCAAATGTTACCTCTGGATATTATAAGAATGACCTAGCAACTAAGACTGCATTTACAGAGGATGGTTGGTTAATTACAGGTGATCTGGGTTTTATGAGAAATGGACGCTTGATTATTACTGGGCGAGTTAAAGATATAATCTTTGTCAATAGTCAAAATTATTATCCTTATGATATCGAAAGGGTTGCTGCAGATGTAGAGGGAGTAGAAGAGGATAAAATTGCTGTATGTGGAGTGGCGGATGATAAGGAATATGGAGAGAAGATTTTGTGCTTTATTTTGTGGGAAAAAGAATTTGATGATTTTGTAATATTAGCTATGAACTTAAAACAGCATGTGAGTAAAAGTATGGGACTTCAAATAGCAGACGTACTTCCAGTTAAAAGTTTTCCGAAAACAGTAAGTGGAAAACTGCAAAGATATAAATTAGGTGAATTATATAAAAATGGAGAGTTTGATTCTTTACTTGTTGAGCTTAATTTACGAATAAAAGAGAAGATGACACAAAAAGAAGTTGTTTTAGCGAGTGATGAGATTGAGAAAAAACTTATCATGCTCTATTCTGAGGTTTTAAGTGTAGAGAGAGTAGGAATTTATGATAATTTTATGGAACTGGGTGGGAACTCACTGAAAGCTGCGTCTTTAGTAGCTAAAATACATAAGAAATTTAACGTTGAACTGCAAATTAGAGAGATATTAACCAGTCCTACCATTAAAGAAGTAACTGAACATATTAAATATGCTGACAAGAGTAGATATGCATCAATAGAAGTAGTGACTGAAAAAGAGTATTATCCTATCTCATCAGCCCAAAAGAGAATGTTTGCAGTCAAACAGGTAGAGGGAGAACAAACCAGTTATAACCTACCTCATTTTTGGGTAATTGATGGTGAGCTAGAAATAAAATGTTTGACAAATGCCTTGCAAGAGATTGTGAATCGACACGATTCTTTTAGAACATCTTTTGAGGTAATAGATGGTGAACTTGTCCAAAGAGTTCATAAGGATATAGATTTTCAGGTTAGCTTCTTTGAAGTACAAGAAACTGAATTAGACAAAATAGTTAAAGAGTTTGTCAGACCGTTTAATTTAGGTAGACCTCCTTTGATAAGAGCAGGTTTGGTTTGCTTTGCAGATCAACATCTATTGATGATTGATATGCATCATATAATATCAGACGGGGCATCTCTAGGTATATTCATGGAAGAATTAGTTTCATTCTATACTGGGAAGGAATTGCCTCATTTAAAAATACAATATAAAGATTTTACCAACTGGCAAAATACATTGTTTAATACTGAAATGTTTAAAAAGCAGGAAGAGTATTGGTTAAGTAGATTTACTGACGAGATCCCTGTACTT
>DAOVRZ010000194.1:0-3707 GCA_030627905.1 Halanaerobiales bacterium | reverse complement strand
TAGATCTACCAACCCAGTTAGGTTTTGATTCAGATTGTCCTGATATAGAAGAAGAAGTTGGTAGAGTCGGTGTGGCCATTGATACGGTAGAAGATATGTATACTTTATTTAAAGATATTTCTTTAGAAAAAGTAAGTGTAAGCTTTACCATTAATTCTACAGCAATTGTTATTTTAGCCATGTTTGTTGTTATGGCAGAAGAAAAAGGATATGACCTAAAAGCTCTAAGCGGTACAGTACAGAATGATATGATTAAAGAGTTTTTATCAAGGAATACATTCATTTTCCCCCTAAAACCTTCTTTAAAATTGGCTGGCGATATCATCTCCTTTTCGAGTGAATATTTACCCAAATTTAATCCAATTAGCTGTGCCGGATATCATATTAGAGAATTGGGTGCTAATGCAGTTCAAGAATTAGCAACTACTTTAGGAGCAGCGATTGTTTATATTGAAGAAGTGCTTAAGAGAGGTATGCTAATAGATAGTTTTGCCCCTCGTTTATCTTTTGAACTTTCCTGCGGTCAAGATATTTTTGAGGAGATTGCGAAATTTAGAACTGCTCGTAAAATGTGGGCACAGATTATGAAAAATAGATTTCACGCTAAAAATGAGAAGTCTTTAAAATTTAGGGTATTTTCAGGAGGAAATGGAATTTCTTTAACTGCAAATGAACCTCTAAATAATATTGTCAGAGGTGCTTTCCAATGTTTAGTAGGAGCATTGGGAGGTGCGCAAGCCGTTCATGTTCCGGCATATGATGAAGCTTATGCAATTCCCACTGAAGAATCAGCTTTAATTTGTTTAAGAACCCAGCAGATTACTGCTTATGAAACTGGAATTATTAATACAGTAGATCCTTTAGCTGGCTCATATTATATTGAGAATCTAACAAATGAACTTGAAAGTAGAGCAAATGAGTTAATGGAGAAAATTGATAAAATGGGTGGATTGGTAAAATGCATTGAGAACGGATGGATAATGAAAGAGGTAATTGGAGCTGCTTATAAAACCCAAAAAGAAATTGAGGAAGGTAGAAAAGTTATTGTTGGAGTGAATAAGTTTGTTTCTGAAAAATCCGAAGAAAATAAAGTTAAAATTGATAAGATACCCGGTTATGTTTTAAAGAATCAAATGAAAAGGTTGAAAAAAGTTAAAGAGGAAAGATCGTATAATGAAGTAAAAGAAAAAATTGATGAATTAACTAAAGCATCTGAGAATAATAAAAATTTATTTCCATTTATTTTAGAAGCAGTAAAAGTTAGAGCAACAATTGGAGAAATTGTTAATGCTTTGAAAAAAATTTATGGAGAATATAAAGCGATTTAAAGGAGAGATAAGTGAATAGTTTAGATGGAATTGTAGTTATTGATTTAACTCAATTTTTATCTGCCTCTTATGGCGCTCAGATTTTAGGTGATTTAGGTGCAGATGTCATAAAAATTGAAAGGCCTGGCACTGGTGAAGTATATAGAAATTATGGTCCAAAATTTATAAACGGAGAAAGCACCAGTTTTTTAAGCATGAATCGAAACAAAAAAAGCCTTTCGTTAAATTTAAAGAAAGAAAAAGCAATAAAAATAGTAAAAGAATTAATAAAAGAATCAGATGTATTAATTGAAAATTTTATACCAGGGAAATTGAAAAAATACCATTTAGATTATCAATCTGTTAAATCAATAAATCCGAAATTGATCTATTGTTCTGTATCTGGGTTTGGATATACTGGCCCTTATGCTAGTAAAGGTGGTTTTGATTTAGTTGCTCAAGGAATGTCAGGGATTATGAGCGTAACAGGTAATGAAGATGAACCACCAGTTAAAGTAGGTTATGCTATAACAGATATTGGCTCTGGAATGTATGCTGTTATAGGTATATTAGCTGCACTAATTGCAAGAGAAAAAACAGGGAAAGGGCAATTTGTGGATACTTCTTTATTCGAGACTGGTGTTGCATGGGGAATAATGTCTGCTTTAAATTATTTTGCTGATGGGACTGTTCCAAAAAAAATGGGATCTGCGAGCCCGCAAAATGCTCCTTATCAGGCTTTTGAGACAAAAGATGGTGCTTTTACTGTTGGAACTGGCAATGAAGTTTTATGGAAAAAGTTTTGTGAAATTTTTGATCTTTCTTATCTTTTAAAAGATTCTGAATATTCTACCAATGCCTTAAGGGTAAAAAATCAGAGATCTCTTTCCCAGAAAATTAAGAAAGTTGTAAAGAATTTAAGTACATATGATTGTATTGATCGGTTAGAAAATGCAGGTATTCCTTGTGGGCCGATTAATACATTAGATAAAGTTTTAAGTGATCCACAAGTAATAGCTAGAAATCTAATTGTAGAAATGTATCATAAAAGAGCTGGCAAAGTAAAAACTATAGCATTCCCGGTTAAATTATCCGAAACTCCAGCTAACATTCGATTAGCACCAGCACTGCTTGGAGAACATACTGTAGAAATTTTAAATAAGTTAGGTTATAGAGATGATGAAATTATGCAATTAGAAAAGGAAGGGGTAATTGAGACTTATAGGGGGAACTAATTAATGAGTTTACTAATTAAAAACGGAGTAATTGTTCATAGTTGGGGGAAAGTTAATGCCGATATATATATTAAAGATGAAAAGATTAAAGCTATTGGTAAAGATTTGGCTGCTTTGACTAATAGAGAGACCCGTATTATTGATGCGAGAAATTGCTATATATTGCCGGGGATTATTGATCCACACGTACAACTAGAAGGGGCTTATAAAAATACCATTATGACAGATGATTTCTATTCCGGAACAAAAGCTGCAGCTTTTGGAGGAATAACTACAATAATTGATTTTGCTATACAGCAAAAAGGCAGGTCTGCGTTAGAATGCTTAAAAAGAAGGAAAGATCAAGCCAATCCGAAAGTTTGCATTGATTATGCACTCCATGTTGGTATTACTGATCCTCGAGATGAAGTACTTAAAGAGATACCGAAGATAATTGATGAAGGAATACCTAGCTTTAAAACTTATATGACTTATAGAGATAGAGGAAGGATGGTAGATGAAGCTGAACTTTTTAGAATTATGACAGAAGTGGCAAAATATAATGGTATAGTAGAAGTTCATCAAGAAAATAATACTTTAGTTGAGTATATGACTAACAAACTAGTAAAAGAAAAAAGAACGACTAGTAAATATTTTACATTAAGCAGGACTGAGGTTGTGGAAAGCATTGCTACTGCTACTGCAATCCTTTTATCCACGGATACTAAGTGTGATCTGTATATACATCATATTACTTCAAAAGAAACGGTAGAATTAGTTCGATCAGCATGTTTAAAAGGAATTAGGGTTTTTGGCGAAACTTGTCCCCAGTATTTAGTTTTAGACGATTCAGTTTATAAAAGGAAAGATGGTCACCGTTATGTCATAAATCCTCCTATAAGAGATAAAAATAGTCAGAAAAGTATATGGGAAGGATTAATGGGTGGTCTTATAAAAACAATAGGAACAGATCATTGTTCTTATACCTGTGAACAAAAAGATAAATATAGAAGTAATTTTTTTAAGATTCCTGCTGGTGTACCTGGTTTAGAAACTTTATTACCTATTATTTTTACTTATGGTGTAGAGAAGGGTTTGATTTCTATTGAAAAATTAGTGGAATTATTGAGTACAAATGCGGCAAAGATTTTTGGATTATATCCAAAAAAGGGAATTATACAAATAG